>JABJOR010000389.1 GCA_018664265.1 Rhodospirillales bacterium | reverse complement strand
CGACTTCCAGACACCATTCCTTGTAGGCGTTATAGAAATCCGAACGTTTGACTTTTAACTCTGGTTCAAGACGACAGCCCTCGTGAACAAACTGATCAAGGGAATTACGGCTCCTTCGCCAATCGGTCATCAACCGCCCGTTCACAATAGACTTGGAGAATTCACCAGCTACCAACAATCGTCGCGCTCCCTCCAGAGCCCAGAAAGCGATGCCCGGCAATTCTGCTTTAATGATGCGGTCTGCCAAACCAGTATCGGTCCGCTTGCCAGACCGGAGAAGACTATTGGGAAATTCCAACAACAACCAACGCGCAAAGAAGGCTTCAGAATAGTCACGAGTGTTGATGAAGTGGTTCGACATAAAGAGGTGTGCGGCTTCATTCTTAAAGGTGATGGGCCGGTGTGTAGGGTGGCGTCCCGTTATGAGATCTCCCCCAAGAACGGACTTGAAGATTGCAGCTGGAATAGGTTTGTCATCAGGTAATTCACCAACAACATTGAGCCGCGAAGCAGCCAACGAAGCGACATGATATTCACTGTCCCATGAGAATGGCGAAACAGCCGTCACGTATTTGCCTGGCACTAATTCGCGCAAGATCCGTTCTACGGTACCTTTCCCTGCCCGGCCATAAGGATCATAGAACAGGGTCGCCTTTTGAATTTTAGGCATAATCCCAAGCATGATGGCACCAGCCAATTCCTGCAGCAGTTGGCGTTGCTGGTCTTCTTCACCGTTGGTCGGTGATGTGAAAGTTTCGTGCAAGAACTTATCGAAAAGGGGTGTTGGCAGTTCCGTAGGGTCAACCTCTATTCTGAAACGCTGCCGATGGTCAGGGCTCAATGGCTCGACCTTGATTTCTCCAGCTTCAATATAATAAAAGCCGCCGGGGCAAGCGATGCCACTGGGGGCTTCATCGAAGTAGCCTGTTCCATCAGTGAGCGATATTGCATGACCGGCGATAGCTTTGTAGTCGTTGGTTCGTTTACAGTTTTCCTGCCCGTCATGGGTCTCCGCGACAGTGCTCTGAAGCTTGTCGATTGAGCGGGACACCCAAAGGCCAGTCGTTTTTTCTACAACATGCAGGGCCCCGTTGTGACTAACCGGGGGCCACGTTTCATGAGTCAGCTTCTGAATCAAATCCTTGGCATAACCGTGGTGCGTGTTTGGCAACCCTTCATCTGACGCGCTCGCCTTCACCATCCGATCTATGGCCGCCAACGATACTTTGGAATTTGCCTGCTTCAATTGTGCACGTTTACGCTGGTACTCGGCAGGGTGCGATTTCTGGATAAGCGCCAAAACGTCAATAGAATCCTGTTCAAGCGGAGCTGCACTGTCATTCACCACATCGGCTAGTAACCGTTCCGCTTCCGGGTATACGATGACAGTTTTGCATCGTTCAAATGCTTCAACGTTATCCATGGCCAAAGAATACAATGTAGCAATGGTGATGGGGTTTTCATTCCCAGAACTTAAAGACCGCCATTTGGTTTCAACATCCATCTGGCCCTTGTATTTCTTTCCACCGCTGCTCCAGGTATCGATGAGTTCAAACCCCTCATCGCTTCCAGCCGTTTCGTGATAAACTGCCATTATTACATTCAACCAATCCTGATAACCCAGATCTGAATTAACTTGATCAAGGAGGATTTTCAATTTCGGTAAAGAAGACGAGTTGCCAACTTTAATGGATTTCGTCGTAGGTAGAGACTTTGCCTCACTTGGCGCTTGACGTCCGTTGTGGCGGAAAACATCATCAATGAAATCCTGACTGGCAGTGGTGAGCTCACTGGCATTTTCTGCCTTATACAGCTCTAACTGTTTCCCGTTGCTCGGCGGCAGCATGATCGCGCTTCTTCCCGTTTTGACGTCAATGCGTTCAGGGTGCTCAGCGGTCGAGTGTGAATCCATCTGAATGACTATATCGTCATCAATCTGAAAATAGTAATGACACCCTTGCTCTGTCTCTACGACAATCAATGGATAGGTGGCGTACCTTTTCATTATTGACAGCATAGCCTTAGTGGCCTCGTCGCTATCCATGTCAAATACGGCAATCTTTGGCCCAACAATAAAAGCGAGCTCATGATCCGGGTGTTCGTTCCAATAATCGTTGATCCTTTTCTCATCTAGGTTATCTAGCCATTGGTCCCATTTCACGGCAGGTTTTTTGGTGTTTGGAATGACCGGAATGACCTGCAAACCGAACACGAACCATTTCAAAGCAGCCTCTAAAAACTTGTTTGGTATCATCTCAATTTTATCCATCATCATCTCCTGTAAAGTTCAAATTTTCTCCTATTAGTTGATTAATATCATTTGAGAAATTGGTCCGTGTTCAGTTACGCGCGACGCAGATCAGCAAAAGAAACAATCAAGTTGTACTGATGGTATATGACGTGCAGAACACAAAAATCAACAGCTATCTTTCTGTTATTCTTCGACTAAGCTGCTGTTATTACACTATTTTCCTACTAACGAACGTCCCGTAGGAAAATCTATTTTTCAATCAATTATGTTGATAAACACACCTTCCTAATTAACTCGCGTTAGACGGACAACTCACCGCCATCCGACCAGGCCTGCTCTATCATTGACAATAACATCAACCCCTAGTTTAGGTGCCTCAGTTTGACGCTCCTACTCTGTCCCTTCAATAGGTCTCTAAGGATATGTTTATGTAGTAGACAGGCGAACCTCTCGCCGTGCTCAGAAACTTTGAATGCCCAACAGCACAATGTGTCTGGCTCTGGAGGATGGCCAAAGTTTTAGGCTTACCTGTCTCTGGCGGAGCCCCTCCCTCTAACAAAAAATCCCATTTCCCCCACCTCGCGATCCGGCATGACACCGTGACTTCATGGCAGATGGGTAAAATGGGACTTTCTGACGTGGGGTGATATCCGAAGAAATATGATTGGCTTGGAAGCTCACCAAACTCAAAGACGGTCTTCGGCCATTGACCAAGGCGGCGGACGACGGTGACTGTTTATGTCATCTATCAGGAATTCATCGTCGGTGTCATTATCAAGTGCCGCGTCTATGGCGGTCATAATGTTATTTGAATAGGGCATGATTATTTCTCCATTTTTGGGTTGCGTACAAGTACATAGTTGCGAGGAATACAAAGAGGGTAGTAAATAGAAACGGCTTAATAACGATCAGCGCAAAGACACCAATCACGCCAAACCCACGAGTTCGCTCGAAGCAGAAAAACATTATCGTGGCGATGACGGCGGCAAAGGTGATTGTGGTCACAGAGAGTTCCTCCGAGTTTTGGTCGGCTCTGGTTCGATATAGACAGGCACCGAAATGTGGGCACAAAAAATGCCTTGGAAACCAAGACATCTGGCAGAGGCGATACAGGGGTCCCGAGGACTTGTAGTCCAAGGGGATCAGCTACTTGGGTTTGGGTGTTCTGGGCGCTGCCTTCTTCTTTTTCGGCTTTGACGCATTGGCACCCTTGGGCATACGGGCCCGGAACTTCTCCATTGCCGCATCGACGTCATCGACGACAAAGGCATGCCCCTTTTTCGGGTCGGATATTACCAATCCTTCATGTTTGAGAACTGCCATTAAAAAAGCAGGACTGTTGATGGACTTGCGGAGAAAGAGCATATGAACCGCCCAAGAGGTAAACGGTGTAGCTGCTTTCCGTAATGTATCCATAATGGCATCGACGGAAATCCAATCATGGTGGAGGAAGCCGCCGCCGCTGCTTTTGACAAGTCGCAGCCAAATAGACTGGTCTTTTTCCACGCCAATTTCGTACGTCAGCGTGTTCGAGCCGGACAGGCCGGGGCAGGTGTTTTGCTTGAGTATTTTCATAGTCG
>JABJOR010000388.1 GCA_018664265.1 Rhodospirillales bacterium | reverse complement strand
TCATCCCGGAGCCTTCGCTGCCACATCCCACAGCGGTGTGACTTTAGCTGCCACCAATGTGGACTGCGCCGCAGACTGGATTTTGGAAGGGCGCGCTCCAGAGCTATTCCAATCCTTCACATCAGATCGGTTTTCATCATGAAGACATTGCATGCGCCGAATCCCGTTACAGCTGTAACCCTGACCATTGAAGGCAAATCAATATCTGTTGATCAAGGCACCAGTGTGGCTGCCGCCGCCCTCGTCAGCGGATTAATTATCACCCGCACCACTCCGGTTGATGGTAGTCGTCGTGCGCCTTATTGCCTTATGGGTGTGTGCTACGAATGCCTGATGACCATTGATGGTGTTGCCAACCAGCGGGCCTGCCAAACGATTGTCCGGGAAGGCATGGTAGTTCTGCGGCAAGATGGTAAACGCGAGGTCATGTCATGATCGATCTCATCATCATCGGCGCAGGTCCGGCGGGAATGTCCGCAGCCCTTGAAGCCAGCAGTTATGGTCTTGACGTCACCATTTTAAATGAAGGCCCTGAACCAGGCGGGCGAATTTATCACGCCCTTGAACGTTTAGCAGATCATCACCCGGACGATGTAACGCGTTTGGGAAATGATTACGCCGAAGGCTTAAATTTGATCAAAGCTTTTCATTCTTGCGCCGTAACTTTGATAAATGATGCAGCTGTTTTTCGCCTCGATGAAGATGGCACTGTTTGGTACACGCACGATGACGCCGCCAAAACTATAAAAGCAAAAGCCGTACTGATTGCAACAGGCGCCATGGAACGCCCGGTTCCCATTCCGGCCTGGACCCTGCCCGGTGTGATGACCGCCGGGGCTGCACAGATGTTGCTTAAAGGGGATGGCATGATCCCGTCTGGGCCGGTGGCGATGGCTGGATGTGGCCCGCTATTAATCCTGACCGCCTGTCAACTTCTTGACGCAGGCGCGGACGTCCGGTGTGTCATTGACACAGTGCAGCCAAAAGATTATCTCGCCAGCCTCCCCGCTTTGCTGGGGGCCTTGAAAGCCCCATTCCCTTTATTAAAGGGAATTGCCCTGCGTAAAAAATTGGCAAAATCTGGTGTAGAATTAATCAGTGGCGCAACGTCGCTTTCAATCAGCGGAATTGATCACGCCACCGGGATATTTGTTAATGGCAGACATATCGATGCTGATACAATATTACTCCATAACGGTGTGGTTCCGGAAACCCAACTGAGTCGTCAAGTCGGCTGTGAACATGTCTGGAATAACACACAACGGTGTTGGCATCCTGATGTTGATGAATGGGGCGAAAGTTCACTCAAGAATATTCATATTGTCGGGGATGGCGGTGGTATCGAAGGAGCCTTGGCCGCATGGTGCAGCGGTCGTCTGAGCGCTCTCAATATTGCCAAGCAACTTGGGAAAATCAATAAAACATATCGAGACAAACTTGCCAGACCCTGGCAAAAGGCACGCCGCAAGCATTTGAATGTTCGCCCATTCCTCGATCGATTGTTCAAGCCAGCCGAATTTCTGCTTGCTCCAACCAACAAGGAAACGGTTATCTGCCGTTGTGAAGAAGTCAGATTGAGGGCCGTTCTCAAGGCGAGTGATCTGGGCTGCCCCGGCCCCAATCAACTTAAGTCATTCACTCGGGCCGGAATGGGACCCTGTCAGGGTCGCCTGTGCGGCCTTACAGTCAGCGAAATACTGGCCAAGCAAAAGAACACCTCACCTGCCAACATTGGGTATTACACCATCCGCCCTCCGGTGAAGCCCGTTACACTTTCCCAACTTGCCAAACTCGACCAGCCATAATTTCAATCTATCCCAATTTAGGTATTGCTTATAGATACGGAATGGGCGCTGAATAGTTTCTAATATAATCAGGCCCATTTAAGAAAATTTTCGCCGAAAACAGGATAATACGACATGTCATTCAAGCATTTATTCACCCCCCATGAAATTCGTGGCGTGGAGATTCGAAACCGAATTTATTCCACGGCCCACCAGACCATTCTGGCAGAGATGGGCGCACCGGGTGAAAAAATGGCGGCTTATCACGAAGCCCGTGCCCGTGGAGGTGCTGGCCTGATTATCATGGAATCTTCCCGCCCCTATAAGGATGATGTCTCAGCCAGTTATTTTATTAATTCAAGCACGGATGATTGTATCCCCGGCTACAAGCTGACTGCCGAGCGCGTCCACAAACACGGCTGTAAAGTGTTCGCCCAAATCAATCATGGTGGCCGTATTACAGGTATGAATCAGGGTATGCGCATGGTGCCTCATGCTCCGTCACTGGTCCCGGATCAACGCTTCCACTGTATGCCTCGAGTGATGAGCACTGAATACATCCAAGGCCTGGTACAGGCCTTTGCCCAGGCTGCACGACGTATGGCTGAGGCTGGTCTTGATGGTGTGGAGCTAGTTGCCAG
>JABJOR010000387.1 GCA_018664265.1 Rhodospirillales bacterium | reverse complement strand
TATTGCTGATAGCCTTCCTTGGCGGTTTAATCCTTAATTTGATGCCGTGTGTATTGCCCGTGCTTTCCATAAAATTACTGAGTGTTATCAACCACGGTGGATCAGATTCAAAAACTGTTCGCCTCAGTTTTCTCGCTTCGGCAGCAGGCATTATCGTATCCTTTTTGATCATTGCAGGTGCCCTCGCAGTCCTGAAATCAACAGGCGCGGCCATAGGCTGGGGCATTCAGTTCCAGCAACCATGGTTCCTGATCATCATGGCCGTTATCATTACAGTATTTGCTTGTAACCTGATGGGCTGGTTTGAGTTCAGGCTTTCCAGCAGAATGAGTGACGCAGCCCTTAAAGGCTCTGCTGGAAATGGTCTTGGTGGTCATTTTGCGACTGGAATGCTCGCAACTTTACTGGCGACACCTTGTTCTGCACCCTTCTTAGGAACTGCCGTCGGGTTTGCCCTGTCTCGGGGCACTCTGGAGATTATGGTGATCTTTTCTGTGCTGGGCCTTGGATTATCTGCACCATACCTGCTGGTCGCATTAGCTCCTCGCTTGGCCAGCTCACTGCCAAAACCCGGAGCCTGGATGATTACCTTGCGACGTATTCTTGGCATAGCCCTTGGCGGTACGGCGATCTGGTTGCTGTCTGTCCTCACCGTTCAAATCGGCTGGTTTGCAACCTCCTTAAGCGCGGCTTTCATACTCGCCATAGCGATTGTGCTGTATATAGGCCACCGCTATACAGACCTGCCTCGAAAAGCCAGTGCATCCACGGTCCTGATCCTTTCATTCCTCGCCTTAATGTCACCATTCTTGACACCCTATGTGGCTGGCACAGAAGCAATAGCGTCGAATAAACCGATTGATCAACTCTGGAAACCCTTTGATCCAGCAATCATAGATCAGCACGTTCGCGATGGACGCGTGGTCTTTGTTGATGTTACGGCAGACTGGTGCATTACTTGTCAGGTCAACAAAACATTCGTCCTTGCCAGTGACACTATCTATGACAAGTTATCGGCACCGGGTGTGGTTGCAATGCAGGCAGACTGGACACTCCCTGATGATGGAATTTCACAATACCTCGCCAGCTTCCAGCGTTATGGTATTCCTTTTAATGCGATCTATGGCCCCGGCGCTCCACAAGGACTGCCGCTGCCTGAATTGTTAAGCCAAGACGCTGTTATGAAAGCTTTAGAACAAGCACAAGGTTAGTTTTTATAACTATTTTAATTAATTGAATTGTCTTTTGATAATTAAATGATAAATATAACTACAGTTTATCATTCAAGGAGAACATTATGACAATTTCCGTTGGCCAGAGTGCCCCTGAAACAACCCTTTTCGTTATGGGTGATGGTGGGCCAGAGCCCGTCGCTACGAAAGACCTTTTTGCTGGTCAAAAAGTCGCAGTCTTTGGACTGCCTGGCGCATTTACCCCGACTTGTTCTGCCAAGCACCTGCCCGGCTTTATTCAAAATGCTGACGATCTTGCTGCCAAAGGCATTAACAAAATTGTTTGTGTTTCAGTGAATGACGCATTTGTCATGGGTGCCTGGGCAAAGGATCAAGGCGCTGGCGATAAAGTTATGGTGGCAGGCGACGGCGACGCAGAATTCGCCAAAGCCGCAGGACTGGAGCTTGACCTCAATGGCAAAGGTTTCGGCTTGCGCTGTCAGCGGTTCTCCATGGTTGTCGATAACGGTGTGGTCGAATCCCTCAATCTGGAATCAGATGGCGGCTATGAAGTGACCAGCGCCGAGTACATGTTGAACAGCCTCTAATTCAAATCAAAGCAAAAATCAAAAACGGCCACAGAGCAAAACAGCTTTGTGGCCGTTTTGTTGTTATCAAGCATTCACTACCCTATGGCGATCATCGCCTTACGGCAAGAATGCCACCAGAGGCAATCAAGAATATCCCCGCCATGGAAATTGCATCAGGTATTTCTGCAAAAAATATAATGCCCCAAAGCACGGCAAATGCTAGATACAAAAAGTCAAATGTTGATACAATTGATGATGGTGCATTTTGATAGGCATAGGCAGCAAAAATACTGCCAATGATAATTGAAGTGGCAAGTAGCCCCATAAAAAGCCATTCACCAGCCCCCATAGAAAGCCACTCTCCTAGAAGGAACGAATTCGTTTCAACCTGCAAATTTGATGGTTCTAATAACCAGATTAACAAACTTGCAATCCCCCCTGTAACAATCATGGATACATTCAAACCAAATGATAAGGTTAGTGGACTCTCAAATTTACATTTGGTCCGAGTAATTATCATTGCGAATGCATAAAGTATGGCCGATGCAAGCGGTAACAAAGCATAAGGATTGAAGTCAGCAGCCTGCGGCTTCAGGATCAAAATTATACCTATAAACCCTAAAAACACAGCAATCCATCCACGTACACCAACCCGTTCATTTATAAAAAATGCAGCAAACAGCGTAATGAAGAGAGGTAACGTGTAAAAAACGGCGGCAGCAACAGATAGAACCACATGCGGCAGAGCCAAATAATAGGCTACCCACATGAAAGTGAGCATAATGCTCCGTAATGCTGTCCATTTTAGATCACGGGGCATAAGAGATACTGATTGGAATCGAGCTTTGATGATAACGAACAATATCGGGATAGCAATTATTGAGCGAATCACGAAAATTTGCCAAAGCGGAAAGTCTGCACTGACTTGCTTTATAATTGCATCTCCAAGAGATAACGCAAAGACAGTAAAAATAATAGCTGCAATTGCCAATCCAAGATTATCAGCATTTGAATATGCACGTTGATTCATTGGTTGACTCATCACTGATCTGAAGGAAATTTAATTGGCAATTCCACTTATGGTTTAATTTAAAAATTTAAAACAAGGTTTCCAAAATTAAGTCACAAATAGCGATCAATACCCTGCTTCACGATCTATCTCGTGAAGCAACGCGTCTCCCGATTTCATCCGTTTGTAGTTCTCAGCCACGACATCAATGCTATCAAGAACATTCCAACCCGAGACATGCGGGGTGATGGTGATATTCGGGTGGCTCCAGAATGGATGATCATTTGTTGGTGGTTCAGGATTGAAGACATCCAGAACCGCATGAGCAAGTCGCTCTTCTGTAAGGGCCGTGATCAAGTCTTCATCAACAATCAAATCCCCGCGTCCAACATTGATCAGCATGGACTCCGGCTTGAAGTTTTTGAATGTTTCAATGTTCATAAGCCCGCGCGTTTTTTCTGTGGAAGGCAAGATAGAAATCACATAATCGCTTTGGCTCAGAACATCTTTCAAACCCTGCTCACCTGTATAGCTTTTGACACCGGGGATATTTTTTTCCGTTCGGCTCCAGCCAATTGTTTTAAAATCAATATCAGCAAATGTTTTCGCAATGCGGCCACCGATGTGACCCAACCCTAAAACCCCGACGGTCACATCTGTGGTGAGTTTAGGTGCATAAGCTTTCCAGCGTCCCGCCGTCTGGTTTTCGGCATACTGTCGGGCATGGCGATGTTCCCGCAGAACATATAGCAAACTGTACTCGGCAATCTCACGCGCCGCAGAAACGGACTTTACACGCGCAATCCGAACATCCGGCCCAAGGCCAGGCTCGCGGACCATGGATTCAACCCCGGCGCCCAACTTTTGTATCATTTTTAAATTGGGTAATTTCGCGACCAGTCCCGGCGGCACCTTATCGCAGACCAGATACTCTATATCCTCAGGTGAACCAATTTCTGGTACACACCGTATATCCACACCCGGCAGCATAGGTGCGATTTGTTCTCTGACCCACTGCGGCGTTTCCCAATCTTCCATCATGATGGCTATTGCAATCGTCATCCGGCAAGCCCCCGTGTTATTTCAGCTTCACCACGCGCGAGATCATCTGCCCGTTCATTTTCTGGGTGACCCGCGTGGCCTTTAACCCAATGCAGAGTAACATCATGACGCTTCATTTGTTCATCCAGTAGTTTCCACAGATCATCATTCTTAACCGGCTTCTTTGCCGACGTTTTCCAACCGTTGCGTTTCCAATTGTGAATCCATTTTGTAATGCCATCACGAACATAGGTGCTGTCAGTATAGACATCAACCGTGACAGGGCGCTTCAAAGATTCAAGCCCTCGAATAACAGCCAGCAACTCCATACGGTTGTTGGTGGTGTTTTCCTCACCGCCGGAAATTTCCTTTTCCGCTTCACCAAAGCGCAAGATCGTTCCCCAGCCACCCGGCCCCGGATTACCCAGACACGAACCATCCGTAAACATGGATACTTTTTTTGTGTTACTCTCTGTCATGTGTGGGCCCCCAGCCCGTAATCTGTAATATCGGTAACTTGCTGATGGAATCTCAATTTTGTCAAAAACTCCGACGGGTTTTTACGAACCACATGAGCATCTTCCGGGGTATTAAC
>JABJOR010000386.1 GCA_018664265.1 Rhodospirillales bacterium | reverse complement strand
TGGGCCTCAATGCATTTAGAAAAGCCATTGTCAAAATGTCTGAACTTGAAATTCGCCGCTATGTGGTGGCTCTCTTCAAACCGAATATACCGCGAAACGCGTTGATAGGATTGGTTTTATGAAAAGAGTCGGGTACTGTGGCTGCCGACCAATAATCAAAGACATTGTTTAATTCTTCGATCCAGCATTCCTCGATATCCGATGTATCCCTGCCCAATTCCGAAGCAAGTTCAAAAAAACCGGGTCCTGGTTGCATGTCTCCCGTCTTATGAACGACAATTACGCTCAGCATTCCCCGGCCTTCGTTATCTTCTCGTGTTGATATTTCGCCGAGAAGAGTGCCGAGCCGAGTATCATGCGCCTCAAGATCAATCGTCGTGAGTTGATCTACAAGCTCAGAATATGAAATCGTATTTTGTTTTTTTGCCTGAGAGATCAATATTATTATTGCTTGAGTTTTAGCCTGTTCCCAAATTTCCTCGGAGAACCCATGGCCTGTAATAGTCATTAATGTTTCCCCTCACTACTTCGAATGCCTGCTTTTCTTCACAAGAGAGTCTCCCTTGGACCGATTCACACTCGTGTTCAAAGCCTGCAAATTTACGGTGGCGTCGCTACCCCCACGGGCGCTGGGTTTGATATGGTCGATCTCCCATCCCATTTTGCTGCTCTTACCATAACTGTTGCAGCTCATGACATTCCCATAAGGGTCTTGACGATATTGGGCAGGGTCTTTGCCCCGAATTTTCTTTGCCTTATCCCATACCGCTTCTATTTGCTTTTTTGTGAAAGCCATAAATTTACCCTTCAATAATTTAAGAGAGTTTCTTCAACCACCCCCATTGCCTTTTGTTCTCGTTTCCGCATCGCCGTTTTGTCGTTTCATAAATGCAAAAAAGGCGTCCATTTGAGATTTTTTATTGGTTTTTTGATTATTCACGGTCGCCCCACTTATTCGGAAATCTCTTAAAACAGGGGCGATGATATGTTACAAAATGTATAATTACAAGGGTTGGTTTGAAAAATTATTGTGTGGGCTTATCGGGTGTCTTTACGAAGGGGGTTTAAAATCACGACGCGGCTTTTAGAACGATTTGAGCAACACCAAACGGGAGCCCCTTTGGATCTCCGCCGTAGATCCATTCAAGCGTGATGCCGTGACGCTCATACAGGTCAAACATAACTACAGGGTCAGGCATGCGTTTTCCGCTTTCCCAATGGCTCCATGCGGCAGCTTTGACGCCAAGGGCGTCATAAAGATCTTTTTGACTGAGCCCAAGCGCCATCCTTGCCGCTTTTAGGCGGTTGCCAATTTCTGGCAAATTGTCGTTTTCTCGGTTTCTTGCCATTTAATATTCCACATTATGTAACATAAATTAATTTTGTCTTTCTCGATTAATGGCATCTCGCCCTACCGGGTAGTATTTGGTATCCACCCACATGGCTGTTCGACCGGAGCAAGGGTATCCGTTTTTGTCCTTGTGCGGATTGAGCGTGCTGGTTTGCGTTTTGCGCTTAAATTTTTTGCCGCAATAGGAGCACTCATAAATATACTTAGGCCCTGTTGGCGCTCCGAACCCTCGGACGGCTCTTGGTTTTTTAGGCCGTGCAGAATGAGAGGCCGAACCTAAACTTGCCGATCTGACCACAGGCGGCAATGAAATGGGTCCGCCGGGCGTCAACTCAATGGCATATCGTGGCACGAACGTTTGGTTTGTCGTGCGGGCGCTATCAATACGGTCGACCCGATAACTTCTGTGCTGATTTGCATCCACGCTCCAGGCATGAAGGATGATGTTGTCATCCTGTGTCCGCCTAAGGGAATACGGCTCAATAACGCGAACCTTACCATTGTATCCGAGCTCCACGCACAAATGGTTCGTCGCGGCAAAGCGGATGACCTCGAGATGAGACTGAGCAGAACTTCTTAACGGCAGTCGTATTGTATGCTCACGTATGACGGTGTCATTAGGGTTGGAGACAAATGCAGCCTTGATTTCCGGTGTTGCGGTTCCCTCAAGCCATGCGAAAAATTCAGGCAACGCATCCCAGAATGCCTCAACCGGTGGCAACGCTGGTAGCTGGTGAGCAAGCATGTGTTGCCAACCGGCTTCCAAAGCCTGGCGATGGTTGTCGAGGTCGCCATCTCGTGGAACTGAAATGCCCTTGAAGTCACATTTCTGGCGCAAGACATCAAGCAAGACTGCCGGGGATGGTCGCGCATCCTCGTTGCGATACAGGTTTATGACATCATATAAATCGCGAGGACGTGTGCGCTCTGCAAGAGCTCTCACCTTTTCACCGAAGGCTTCCTCATAGGCATATGATAAAACCTCGACACCGGAACTGGGTGCATCACTGTAGGGGTGAAAAATTGGGACGCGTACTGGTGCCATGACCAACTTTTCGTCCGCCGTCAGATCAAGTTTAATGCGCGGTAATGGACCAGAACTTGGTGATACGGGGCCCCGGTAGCTTAGCTTCCCCTGGCAGCTTATGCTGCCCCGTGAATTGGTAAAAATCTCAAAGTCCTGTTTGTCCGTTGGCAGCTCCAGACCTGTCTGCTCGTAGACCCATTCTGACACATCATTGAAAACGCGACCAAGAAACGCTGCATCAAGGTGAGTTTCATCCATGAGCGTAAAATCAAGGTCCTCGGAGAACCGATAGGTTTCAAAGTAGCATTTCTTCAGACAGGTGCCGCCTTTGAAAACCCAGCTATCAGAAACCTCAGGATGCGCGAAGATGCCTGCCAATGCCCAACCAAGCGCATAATCTTTCTCAACGACATGTGGATTTAGGCCAGCAGTCGCCGCAATGTCCAAAATTTCACGTTTACCAATCATGCGCTTGCTCCATACCAACTCTCAGGTAGGCGCAAGCGCCAACGGGTTGCCAATCGAGGACATTCATAAGCAGGGTCAAGCTTTGCGTTGCCCTTGGTCAGGTGACCACTGCACAGTCCTGCCAGTTCTTGGCCCTGAGGAAGCCTCTCGGCCAGAAAGCCGAGTCTTTTGAACACTGCCCCGTTTCCAAGCCGTGCAGCATACTCAATCAATTTTGCAGGGTCACATTCGGAGTTTCGAAGATATTGCTCCAGGCAATCGGCAACATGCTGAATACCGCCCCCAAGAGCTGGATCATCCATCATATCAATGATTGTTCGGTGAATGTCTGAAACGGCAATCTTCGTTTGGCCACGCCATACCGTCTTGGTGCCAAAAATCATATTTTCAGAAGTATGTTTCAGAACATAGATCATATTCTGCTGCTCGACCTCGTGTTTACGCACGGGCTGAGTTGTGAAGACCACAATGTCCCGAAATATCTGCTCGGTAAGATCCCAGAATTCAGCTGCGGTTCGACCGCCAATATATG
>JABJOR010000385.1 GCA_018664265.1 Rhodospirillales bacterium | reverse complement strand
CCATTCCGTTTGTCTGGTGCTCAGCCTGCGCGCGATCGTTCTCATGGAAGGGCCAGCGTAAAATTCGAATATCACTGCCGTGTTTTTGGCGTGCTTCAGATTCTGTCAATCCGACCTGTGCCAGCTCAGGGCTGGTATAGGTAACCCATGGAACGGCTGTATAATTGACTTTGGCAGGCAGGCGGAACAGGGCATTACGAATGACAATTCCTGCATGATAGCCTGCTACATGCGTGAACTGATAACTACCTGCGCAGTCCCCGATAGCAAAAACCCGTTTGTTGGATGTGCGTAATCGGGCATCGACTTTAATGCCGGGGCGATCATATGTAATGCCACCGGCTTCCAGATCCAGTCCATCCAGATTAGGGCGACGTCCAGCAGCAACGAGAAGGTCTGAGCCTTCAATCTGATTCATGATGTCTTCTGATTTTATGGTGACGGAAACCCCGTTTGATGTTTTCTCAATGTTTTCAACACCAACACCTTCGAGGATAATAATGCCTTCATTTAAAAGAGACTGGCGGACCACGGCGACCAGTTCAGGGTCATCTTTGGGCATGATGGAAAACATTTCCAATATGGTGACTTCGGCCCCAAGTCGCCTGTGTGCCTGTGCCAATTCACAACCGATTGGGCCACCACCAATGATGATCAGGTGTTTGGGAAACTGTTTGGCGCTAAAAATGGTCTCGTTTGTATAATAAGGCACAGTGTCAATGCCGGGGATTGGCGGGATGGCTGCGCTTGATCCTGTCGCAACAACAAAGCGTCTGGCTGTTACCCTTGTATCATTGGCAAGAATCTCCCGGTTACCTACAAACCGTGCGGCACCTTTGATGACCTGAACGCCAAGTCCTTCAAAACGCTCGACAGAATCATTGGGGGCAATGGCTCCTATAACCCCTTGAATGTGAGAATACATTGTTTTGTAGTCGATTGAGGGCTGGTTTTCTTTAACGCCAAAAGACGTACCTGCCCTGTGGGCCTGAGCAGCTTTCCCCGCCGCCAGCATGGCTTTGGAAGGGACGCAGCCGTAATTCAGGCAATCTCCACCCATTTTAGCTTTTTCAATGAGGACAGTTTTTGCACCCATCTGGGAACAACCTGCGGCCACAGATAAACCACCGGAGCCTGCTCCAATGACACAAATATCAGCTTTGACTTGTTGAGACATTTTGGATGCCTTTCTTTCATTCTTTATGTGTTGTTTTGGTGCAATGATTTTATTCGATTATAGATCACCGGTATCAGGGATAAAATGGCAAGGCCAATCATTGGATATAAAATGGCAGGTTCGAAGATGATCCCTAGATCAGGCTTTTCGCCTTGATCAAGGACAACGCCAAGCCCGCTGCCGACCCAGCAAAACACAAGCGAGCCCGGCATAATGCCAAAAAAGGTGGCTATTATATAGGTTCTCATCGGAACGCCGAGCAGGGCTGGAACCAGATTGACCAGCCAGAACGGAAAAACCGGTACCAATCTTAAAAACAACAGATACGACATGGCGTTTTTGCGAAATCCGTCTTCCATACGATGCAAGGCAGGCCCTGCTTTGGCATGGAAGTAGTCTGCGAAAGCGTATCGGGCCGCAAGAAATATTAGTGTGGCCCCGCAAGTTGCTGCAAGAACGACATAAATCACGCCTTGCCCTAGCCCGAAGATGAAACCGCCTGAAATGGTTATCCATACGGCCCCCGGAATGGACAAGGCCGTCATCAGGGTATAGATGACTATAAAGGATACCACAGCCAATACCATGTTGGTTTCACACCAATGGATGATCTCTTCTCGATGATTGCTCAATGTCTCGAAGGAGATATAATCTGCCCCACCGGATGCAATAAAAGCCGTAAAACCTGCTATTATCAGGGCAACTGGAAGCAACCGGCGCAATGACAAGCTGGCTCCAGGTTTCGCTGTTTGGCTATCATTTGATGTCATGGAGTGGTTTACCCGTTAAATATCGTTTGTCGTTGTGTTATCGTCTATAGTCTATATATCGCTATAATAGGGGCCTTAACCAATGAAATGCGATAAACAATCCGTGATGAGTTGTGTTTAAGCCCCTTAGATTTAAGCATTTTGTCTTTATATACCGTGAAAAGGCCGATTCAGTGTATTTTAGTGGAACAGGCCGTTGACTTAAGACATTGGAGCCCGTATACCACGTGGCTTATCAACTTCTAGAAACGTCGGAGAAGTTTCGTGAAACGTACGTATCAACCAAGTCAACTAGTGCGCAAGCGTCGCCACGGCTTTCGCAGCCGTATGGCTACCGTAGGTGGCCGCAAGGTTCTTGCAAACCGTAGAGCAAAAGGCCGTAAGCGTCTTTCTGCCTAATTGAGCATGCCTCCCATCGTCAACCGCTTGCAACATCGGCCGCAATTTTTAAAAGTGGCTGGAACGCGACGGAAATGGGTGACACCGGGCCTGATTCTTCAGGCTCGACGCCGCACAGAAGACGAAGCGGAGACTGTGCTGCCTGAGGCCATTCAGATCGGGTTTACCGTTAGTAAAAAAGTCGGTAATGCGGTCAAACGCAACAGGGCTCGCAGGCGCCTACGCGCAGTTGCAGAAGAAGTTTTGACTGCCGGACATGCCCGTTCAGGTTACGACTATGTTGTAATCGGTCGGGCTGTTACTGTTAGACGCCCGTACGCAGAACTGGTAAAGGATTTTCGAACAGCTGTGCAGCGGTTGGAAGCCTGAACCGGGTTTGTAATATAAGGTCAAAAGGGGAGGACGAACATGAGCAGGATGAAAGACAAGTTTACAAAACTACTTGCCTACATGCTGATCGGATTCGTCCAGCTTTATAAGGCCGTATATTCCTCCATTACCCCCGGAAATTGCCGATTTATACCGACATGCTCATGCTACGCGGTTGAGGCCCTAAAAAATCATGGACCCATGCGCGGAAGCTGGTTAACCTTGCGCCGCATTGGCCGCTGTAATCCATGGGGTGGATGGGGGGCTGATCCTGTTCCACCTGTTTCGGCTCCAACATCAATGGCTGAAAAATCAACGACTGGTGATGCTCAACTCAACACCGGTCAATAGTAATACAAGTATTAAATATAAACTGAAGGCTCAGGTAGACCCGTAATGTTCGATAACCGCAATATGATCCTGGCGATTGTTCTCTCAATCTTGATTCTGGTTGGCTTTGAAGTATTCTTCAAACCACCTGTACAGCCCGTGCAACAATCTGTTGAGGGACAAGCTGGTACTGCTCCGGCCGGAAACGCACCTGAAGCGACTTCGGACCTGCCAAGTGCACCGGTTGTTGGAGGGGACGCACCATCTGTTGAGCTGCCATCACCAACATCGAGTGTCGATATCGGTGTTGCGGCCTCTGCTGCGCGTGTCGATGTCCTGAACTCAAGTCTGCGTATTCCTATCGAGACACACCGGATCAGGGGCTCTGTTTCTCTGATTGGTGGACGTATTGATGATCTGGCGTTGATTAATTATCGCGAAGAACTGGAAATCGATAGCCCGAATATTGTTGTCTTGCAGCCAAAAGGGCTGGAAAACGCCTATTACGCTGAATTTGGCTGGGTTGCTGGTGCTAATAGTGCTGGGATTGCTATGCCCGGTGCGGATACTGAATGGCGCGCCGAAAGCCGAATGCTGACGCAAGACACGCCCTTGATCCTGAGTTGGGACAACGGGCAAGGCCAGGTCTTTACCAAAGTTATTTCCGTCGATGATGATTATATGTTCTCTATCACCCAGCGTGTTGATAATACTTCGACCGCTCCGATTTCGTTGCATCCGTATGGTTTGATTTCTCGTCGCACAACCCCTGAAGTAACCGGGTTCTATATCCTCCATGAAGGACTGCTCGGTGTTTTTGATGAAACGTTACAGGAAGTTGATTACGATGATCTTCAGGAAGCCGGATCCATCAAACAGACCGCGACAGGCGGCTGGCTTGGTATCACGGACAAATACTGGCTGACAGCGCTGGTCCCGGATCAACATACAACGGTTAATTCTCGTTTTGTCCACCGCATGGATAATGACGCTGATAAATATCAGGTCGATTACCTAAGCGCATCTGTCGATGCACCTGCTGGTGGCTCAGTTGAAGTGACCAATGCATTTTTTGCTGGCGCCAAGGAAGTTACCTTATTGGATGGATATGAAGAACAGCTTGATGTTAAACGCTTTGATCTGGCGATTGATTTTGGCTGGTTCTACTTCCTGACAAAGCCGATTTTTTATGCCTTGCTTTGGCTGAACAATATTGTTGGCAATCTGGGTGTTTCCATTCTGCTTTTGACTGTGGGTATCAAAATTTGTTTCTATCCGCTAGCCAACAAATCTTATGTCTCTATGAGCAAGATGAAAAAGCTACAGCCGGAAATGGTCAAGCTGCGTGAAATGTATGGCGACGACAAAACCAAAATGAATCAGGAAATGATGGCGCTCTATAAGCGTGAGAAAGCCAACCCGGCTTCCGGTTGTTTGCCTATTCTGGTCCAAATCCCCGTATTCTTCTCGCTATACAAGGTGCTGTTTGTGACCATTGAAATGCGCCATGCGCCATTTTTTGGCTGGATTCAGGATTTATCTGCTCCCGATCCAACGACCATTTTCAATCTGTTTGGCTTAATTCCTTACACACCACCTTCCTTCCTGATGATTGGTGTATGGCCGTTGATCATGGGTATTTCCATGTTCTTGCAGCAAAAATTGAACCCGCAACCGGCTGATCCTATGCAGGCCAAGTTATTCATGTTTATGCCGATTATGTTCACCTTCCTGCTGGCAAGTTTCCCAGCCGGTCTGGTGGTTTACTGGGCCTGGAATAACTCCCTGTCGATCTTGCAACAATGGTTAATCATGCGGCGTATGGGTGTGAAGGTTTAACACACCAATACGCAATAATTGGCTATGAAAGTCCGGAACTATGTTTCCTTCAGACGAAAATGAAATCAGTGAAGAAAACGAAAGCACTGAAGCGGCAGAAGCTGCGCCTGCATTCGATGAAGATGGTGTCAGCCCTGAACAGCTGGAAGTTGGCAGGTTATTGTTTGCCAAAGAATGCACCTTTGTTCTTGGCGCGGTAAAGCTGGATCAAATCCCGACGACAAGCTTGCCTGAAATTGCCTTTGCCGGGCGTTCCAATGTGGGCAAGTCCAGCCTGATCAATACCCTGACCCGTCGCAAATATCTGGCACGTACATCCAACACACCGGGCCGTACCCAGGAAATAAACTTCTTTAATCTGGACGAAAAGCTGATGATCGCCGATCTTCCCGGATTTGGCTATGCCAAGGTTTCCAGAAGCCGTGTTGAGGAATGGACAAAGCTGGTAAACAGTTATTTGAAAGGCCGGGCGCAGCTCCGTCGGGTGCTGTTGCTGGTGGATAGCCGCCATGGATTGAAGTCCAGTGATCTGGAAGTCATGAAGATGCTGGATGTTGCTGCCGTCAGCTACCAAATCGTTCTCACAAAATCCGACAAGATCGGCAAAGTGGATTGTGCTCGCCTGATTAAGAAAATCAACGAAAAGGCAAAGCATCACACGGCTTTACATCCGGAAGTCATTGCGACAAGCTCCCGTAAGGGTATCGGTATTGATATTCTGCGTGCACGTCTTGCTGCTCTATGTGAAGACTGATCAAGGCAGTTTGATAATTTTAATCGAGAAGTTGGTGCTATGAGCGACGAAACCATCGAACAAACAGAAATGTCACAAAGCGAAGAACGCTGGATGGAACAGGCCAAGATCCTGTCCCAGGCTTTGCCTTACATGAAGCGCAACTCTGGTAAAACTATCGTCATCAAATACGGTGGACACGCAATGGGTGATCCGGCGATGGCTCGTTTATTCGCCCGTGATATCGTTGTGCTTCGTCAAGTTGGCAGCAATCCGATAGTTGTTCATGGTGGTGGCCCGCAGATTGGTGCCATGCTGGATAAGCTGAGCATCAAAAGCGACTTCATTGATGGCTTGCGTGTTACAGATAAGGAAACCGTTGAAGTTGTTGAAATGGTTCTTTCAGGTTCCATCAACAAAGGGATCGTTTCCAATATTAACGAAGCGGGTGGTTTTGCTGTTGGTCTGTCAGGCAAAGACGGGCATTTGATACTGGCGGACAAGCTAACGCGGACGAAGCGTGATGCTGATTCCAATATTGAAAAAGTTCTCGATCTCGGCCTTGTTGGGCAGCCACGTGAAATTCGCCCTCATATTCTGGAATTCTTTAAAGAATCAGACATTACACCCGTGATTGCGCCGATTGGCAGCGGGCCAGAAGGCGAAACGCTGAACATCAACGCAGACACCGTCGCTGGCGCTATTGCCGGAGCCACCAGCGCCCGGCGCTTGCTGATGCTCACGGACGTTGAAGGGGTGCTGGACGGTAATGGCAAGCTGATCCCTGAGCTGACGGTTAGCCAAGCGCGCGAAAGAATTGCCGATGGCACCATATCCGGCGGTATGATTCCAAAGATAGAAACCTGTATTGAAGCTGTTGAAGCTGGTGTATCCGGTGCCGTTATTATCGATGGTCGCGTTGCTCATGCAGTGCTGCTGGAGCTCTATACAGAGCGTGGTGCAGGAACGCTGATTATACCTGACGTTTAAACCACCGTTATACTATAGCTGCGCCATAACCATAGCTGAATGGCACGGGACCGGAAAAAGCGACCACATCACCATCTTCCAACTCGTAACTCGTGCGGATATCATCACCGACCAATCCGGGGGTGAAGTCCTTGCCGTTGACAAAGGCAACAAATATTTCCTTGGTCGGCACGCCAAGCTTTTTCGCCACGTCACCGATGCTGCCGCCTGCGGGAACCGTTACGACAGGCCAGCCCTTTTCATTGGGATTATAGCAACCGACGCTGTTGAACAGGCGGACCTCTACGGATATGTGAACATCTTTTGAATTGTGGCCGATCTCAGGCATGCGAAAGTGTCCCCCCAATAAGTGAAAGCGGCAAAGTATCAACCAGTTGGTCGATACACATTGATCTTGATCAAGAGGCTATAAATTTTAGCACTTGATCCTTTCCATCTTTGGGTCATACAGCGGCCT
>JABJOR010000384.1 GCA_018664265.1 Rhodospirillales bacterium | reverse complement strand
CTGCTGAAGACTTGTCGTCCATGGCCAGCCAGGCTACCGGCCAGGCAAATTCGGCATCCTCTGCTTCCGAGGTTGCTTCTACCAATGTGGGCGCTGTTGCAGCTGCGTCAGAAGAACTCGCAACATCAATTAATGAAATCAGTAGCCAGGTAACACGATCTTCTGAGGCTGCAACAAATGCATCAGAGGAAGTTGAAGGCACCAACGAGAAAGTTCGTAATCTCGCAACAGCAGCAGAGAAGATCAGTGAGGTCATCCAATTGATCACGGATGTTGCTGAACAAACCAACCTACTGGCCCTGAATGCAACGATCGAAGCGGCCCGCGCCGGTGATGCCGGTAAAGGCTTTGCTGTTGTGGCATCAGAGGTAAAGAATCTCGCCCTTCAAACCACCAGGGCTACCGAACAAATATCGAGCCAGATATCTACCATGCAAACCGCTACGCGTGAAACTGTTAGTGCTATTGAAGGCATTGGTGGGCGGGTTAGCGATATTACGGAGATAGCGTTTACCATTGCGTCTGCAGTGGAACAGCAAAGTAGTGCAACCGCTGAAATTGCCCGAAATGCTGAGCAGGCGGCTTCTGGAACCCATGAAGTTTCATTAAATGCTGCAGGGGCAAGTGAAGCTGCTGCTGGTACTGGTGAGGCATCATCTGGTGTGTTAAATGCTGCTGATGGGTTATTGGAACAATCCGATAAACTACATGAACAACTTCATAGTTTTCTCAAACAGATCCGTGAAGGTTGATCTCACACATTTTATTACAGTGAACAAATTATATAAAAGGCTGTACCAGTTTGGTGCTGCCTTTTTTATTAAAAAATATCGGCGGTGAATTCAGAGCGGATACGTTCGCGTAATCTGTGTATGGCTTCCATAGAGTTTTTAAGAAGGTGTGTATCTCGCTTGCTGAGGTTTCGTGGGTGAATGTAGTTGGAGACTTTGGCTCCTGCCTTGAAGTCTCTGATCTGTTGACGAAGAAGAAGTTTACAGATAATTCGAAAAGCGCCATGAAGGTAATCATGGTCATTATCATCAATGATTTCTTGTTCATGGAGGGTGTCCAGGCGTGCCAGAGTAGATGTCTCGGTAATTTTTTCACGCAGGCTGAGCAGACGTATTCCTTCCACCAATGGAAGTGTGCCGGATTGTTTCAGATTGATTTCACCTTTGTGGTCTGGATCCTCTTTTTCAACGATGAAACGTTTGAACATGGACAGACCAACACCCTGGTCTTGTGAAAGCTCTTGCAGTTGATGCAGCAGTGAATGATTGTTCGCGGCCAGTTGTGTAATATGCCCCCTCAGATCATTTCCAAAAGCCGGACTCCCCCAGGCTGTTCTGAAGTCAAAGAAAATATCACATAGCCTTAAAGACGTGGAACTGCGTCGACGCCCCCAAAGCTCAACTTGTGCTTTCCATTGTGACAGGGTTTTACGCCACAACGGGTTTGTTGCCATGACGTAGCCCTTGCATGTTGGCAGCCCGACGATATCAAGATCGCGCGTCATGCGTTCTGCCAGTTCAATAAACCAACCATCAATCTCTGTGTGTTTGTCATCCGGGTAGTCTTCAATAATGAAGCCATTATCCTGATCCGGGTAAATATAATTTTCACCACGCCCTCCTGATCCCATGACAATAACGCTGAAGTTAACGGGTGGATTTCCAAGCCCGTCAGTGCGCATGGACCGGAGGTTGATGTCTACGATGCGGCGGTAGATATCATTATTAATGTCAGTCAGAATTGTCTGTATATCACTGATTGGTAGATCTTCTTGAATAAGTTTTTCTGCCAGTTCAACCTGAAAAGATTTGGTTTGCGACAATCCCTCAATGGAATCTTCATGAGTGAGGTGATCGATCTGCTCCATAACCCGTTCTGTTGCCGCTGCCATTGTATCCGCCAAAGTCAGGATACCTTCGAGGCGGCCTTCATGGTTGATGACGGGCATGTGGCGGTGTCCATTACGGCGCATACGGGCAATGGCGTGGAATAGATGGTCATCGCTCATGACGATTTGCAGCGGAGAGGTCATGATTTTGCTGGCTGGTGTCTCGGGTGCAATCTTGAACGCTGCACGGCGCGCTATATCCTGCTCTGTGATGATGCCAAGAGGTTGATTGTTCTTGTCGACCAGAACCACACTTGAAGTGTGGGCTTCACTCATAAGTTTAATCAGTTCAACGATCTCGATATCCGGTGCGGCGCTCAAGGGCTGCTCGCGCATAATATCGCGAACAAGCTTTGTATAAATCGCTGTACGAGCGCCACTGGAATCTAAAGTCATGGGTTTGATCACATAATTTATTTATGAATATGATTCATTTGCGCGATTATAATGCTTTTGTAAAGGTGCGAATCGCGTGGTGAATTTGGTAAACCATGGAAAATAATAAATATTTATGCATATATTCTTTCAAGTAAGGCATATTTTTTTAACGGCATAGAGAAACTCAAGATTTGCTTCTAATAAGTAAACCTCGTTGATTTTTTATTTATATTCAATTAGTTATCATATTTATAGATAATTTCTACTTTAGAATAGTAAATAAAAATTTGTAAACAAATTTTCCTTACAAGAAACAAGAAAGAATGCCCTGTTGTATGAGCGATTCCAAGGTGTTATTAACTTATTACCTTTATATAGGCGTTTCTACTTGTGAACTTCTATGTAAATAAAAATATAAAGAATAGGGATTTCATGGGCTACTAAAAGGGAGGATAACATTCCTTTGCACATGAATGGGCGCAGGCTCTAAAACTCGGGTTCGGCGTTAAAACAAAAAGTGTATCTCTATTTTTTTTCGAAATAAGTCATTCTGATAATAACAATATTTATAAAAAAATAGAT
>JABJOR010000383.1 GCA_018664265.1 Rhodospirillales bacterium | reverse complement strand
ACCGATAAGCCAGATAATCATTGGCGCCGTCAGACGGATGTCACTGGAGGCAAACATTACAATAGCAGCGGTGAAATAGACGATTACATAGAGAAAGACTTCCGTAAATTTCATGACTGTGTCGCGCACACCAAGGGCCGTCTGCATCATTTTGGTGGCAACGCGCCCGGCGAAATCATTTTGGAAGAATTCCATAGACTGGCGCAACAAGTAACGGTGGGCCTGCCAGCGGGTGCGCATGGCAAAATTACCAAGCAATCCCTGATGGCTTACTGACGAGTTGGCAAATTTCAAAATAGGCAACACGATCAGAACCACAATACCGACGGTAATGAGTTCGAACTTGTGATCTTCCCAGAATGTTTCCTTGTCCGCAGCACCCAGCCAGTCAACAAGGTCGCCTACAAATGCCATAAGCACCACTTCGAGCAATGCTACTGTCGTAGCAAGGATTGCGCTGGCAAGTAGCAGCTTCCAGAATGGGCGGGCATAATGTATGACAAACCCAAACAGGTCTGTCGGTGGTTTTCCTGGTTGTTCTATCGGAAAAGGTTCGCTTAGTCCCTCAAGCCACTGGTGAATTGCCTTTATCAAGAATGTTATCCTGTTTCATTTATTATGATGGCGATGTCATCAAATACACTTATTTGGAGTAACTACACACAAACTTATGGCGAATAATCGTGTATGGGGTATAATTAGTTTGTGTTGGATATAATTAGTTAGATTTGTATTCAATGCAAGGGGGCAACTATAATCGATACGGGGAATCCAGATGTCATTATTGAAGAACATTAAAATAAACTTTCAAATCTTTTTAATTGGATTGATAGCACTTGTTGGGCTGGTTGCCATTGGTGTTATTTATTATTCCAGCTCGATCAAGCAATCAGGCTTTCAGGATACACAGCTGAGCGAAACAGCCGGTGTTAATTACGTGAATGCAGTCAAGAATGGCTTTTTGCTGGAACGCCGAAATGAAAAAGACTTTTTTCTTCGCCAAGACATGAAATATGTCGAACGACATCAAAAAGCAGCGGAAGATATTATCCCGTATTTTGATAAACTGAAGACCATTCACCTGGAGCCGGATGAACAGCAACTCGTAAATGATATGCAAGTAGGGTTCGAGGCCTATGTTGCACAGTTTAATGAGGTCATTGGCATGTGGCATAAAATCGGCCTGACACCAAAGGAAGGGTTGCGCGGTGAATTACGTAAAATGGCGCATGAGTTGGAAAAAGCCGTAAAAGCTGCTGAAAATCAGGATGTAATGGTTGTTCTGCTTCAGATACGAAGAGCAGAAAAAGATTTCTTTGCCCGTAAAGATACCAAATATTTGGAGTTAATGGACAAGCTGGTAACAAAGTTTAACAGATTGCTTCCAACACTGGGGATTACAGAGGAGGAATTGGTCGCTCTTGATGATATTTCTTCTGTAATTGATGAATATTCCAGCAAGCTTGAAAACGTTGAAATGCTCATAAATGAGGGCATTACAACGTCAGAAATTGATTCCAATGTGAAAGTTAATGATACTCCAGCTCTCGATGGGTTGGAAATTCTTGATGAAATCACGGATGGGCAGGCATCATCCAAGACAAGGGCCATCAGCATAATTCGAAATGCTCTGGGTTTTGGTGGAATGATCCATCAATTCAAGAACTTTGTTATTCGTCATGATATTGGGCGTGTGGCCAAGGTTAATTTGAAAATCTTTGAAGCCTTGGAAGCAATAGATCAATATAAAATCATAGCTGTATCTGATGGAAAAATTCAGGAGCTAAGCTCTTTAGCAGCATCATACAACTCAACATTTAAAAGTCTCGCTGATCTGTTTTTAGAGGAGATTGACGATAAAAAGATAATGAGCAAACAGTACGCCGATGTCATCCCGATGCTGGATTTCCTGGATGAAAAAGGCACTGCCGATGCGCAACTTGCCACTGCCGATCTTACGGAAAACTCTGCTGCAACGTTTAATCTGATGATGACATCTATTGTCGGAGTAACGATAGTCGCGATGTTGGCTTCATTCTTTATTGGCCGCGGTATTACGTCCCCTATCGCAAAGATGACGGAAACCATGGGGCGATTAGCGGATGGTGATTTGGAGGTTGATGTTCCGGCCAAGGAAAATAAGAACGAGATTGGAAAAATGGCGGAAGCCGTTGAGGTTTTTAAAGAGAGCGCTTTAGAAAACATACGTCTGGCTAAGGAAACGGAATTACAACGTCAACGCGCCGTTGAAGAAGAAGAGCGCCTGAATATAGAAAAAGAGGAAGAAGATAAGGCCCGGCGTGCGACTGAGTTATCGGAATCTCGTAGAAACAATCGTAAATTGAAAAGCCAGGTTATTGCGTTGAATAATGCCATGACCGAGGAAATCGAAGGGGCTGTTTCCATTATCCGTGAGCAAACCGAGGGTTTGGTCTCATCATCAGAAAAATTAGCCTCTATTGCAGAAGATGCCAGTAATCGTTCCAATACTATTGCGGCGGCCTCTGAAGAAGCATCGGTTAATGTTCAAACTGTAGCTGGCTCCACAGAGGAAATGGTGTCGTCAATTCGTGAGATTAGTGATCAGGTTTCCCGCTCCACTGATATTTCCAGTGGTGCCAAAATCGAAGCTGAAACAGCGGATGCGCAAATTCAAGGCTTAGCTGCCTCTGTACAAAAAATTGGCGATGTTGTTGGTTTGATTACCGATATCGCTGAACAAACGAACTTATTGGCCTTGAATGCAACAATTGAGGCCGCGCGAGCTGGTGATGCAGGTAAGGGCTTTGCTGTGGTAGCCGCAGAAGTTAAAAACCTGGCGAACCAGACAGCCAAGGCAACAGAGGATATTACTATTCAAATTGCTGAGGTTCAAAACAGTACTGAACGTTCTGTTGAGGCTGTAAAAAATGTTGCTAAAACAATTGAGAATATCAATGAAATCGCAACGGTCATTACCGAAACCACCGAGCAGCAAAGCACGGTTACTCAGGAAATAGCAAGAAATGTGGAAGAGGCCGCCTCCGGCACAAAAGAAGTAAACGCCAACATTGTTCAGATCAGTACTTCTGCTGCAGAAACGGGAGAAGCATCAGCCAATCAGGTGGTAACAACCGGTCATGTGCAGGAACGTATTGAGGATATGTATACTGTATTGATGAAAGTTCTCCATGATGCTTCGGATGAACGCTTAAGCCATCGATACACAGTCAATCTGCCTGTTCAATTGACGATCAATGGGGAAAGTAAACGGTGCTTGATGAATGATATTTCTTTGGGCGGCGTTGCCATTCTGGATAGGGAATCTGGAGAAGAAGTTGGAAGCACATTTGAAATTGATGTGCCTGGGATTGGCATTCTTCCT
This sequence comes from Rhodospirillales bacterium, assembly GCA_018664265.1. Lineage (GTDB taxonomy): Bacteria > Pseudomonadota > Alphaproteobacteria > Rhodospirillales > Casp-alpha2 > JABJOR01. Next base: position 974 of record JABJOR010000383.1, on the reverse strand, counting down.
GGTTCTATCATGGCATTAAGTGATTCATCTGCTCATGTACAATTTGATCTGGATGACCAACAGCAGGAAGCCCTTGAAGTGCTGATCGCGAATTTTGAAAACACGAATAAAAGCATGGTGGGTGCATAATGGATAAGAGCGTTGAAAAAAATGGAAATAATGCAGTTATCAAAATTGCAGGTCAGTTGATTTCTTCAGACAGAAGTGAGTTTGAGGAAACCATCTCGGATGTATTCGCATCGGGGGTTAAAAATCTTGATTTTAATATGACCGAGATGACCTATATGGATTCTGTTGGTCTTGGAATGCTGGTTACCTTGCGAGATGAAGCAGAGAAAAATGATGCCGTTGTGGTTCTTGTTGAGCCTCAGGGGAATGTTAAAATGCTCCTTGAAATGGCACGGTTTGATATTCTTTTTGAAATTCGCTGATTTGTTTGATTTATTCACTTTCCCACTGACTTGATTGTTTGGGTGGATGGGGAGTAAAATAGCTTGGTTGTTTTAGGTGACAATCAGTATTTGAACGTGGAAAAATCCCAACATGACGACTAAAAATCAAAATCACCCTGATGTTTGTTTTGCAGGGGCTATCTATCGTTCTCGTGAACGAGAAATTGGTTTGTTGCAACGTTTTGCAGATGAACTGGGGGCCCAAGGGTGGCGGGTTGGCGGTATCGTTCAGGAAATACTGACGAATGAAGATGGCACCAGCGGGGGGCTCGATGCTGTTGAGCTTGATACAGGCCACCGTATCCCTATTAACCGCCCCAACAAATCCACCCTCGATTCCCATACCTGCACCCTTGATACCCAGGCTTTGGCAGAAACAAGCAGCGCCATTAAACGGGCAATCGAGAAAGATATGGATTTGATTCTGGTCGAAAAATATGGTGAACAAGAACAGCAAGGCCATGGATTAGCTTCTGATATTCTTCATGCAGTATCTGAAGGCGTGCCGACTCTTATTGCTGT
>JABJOR010000382.1 GCA_018664265.1 Rhodospirillales bacterium | reverse complement strand
GTAATGCTTTGGGAAGTTTCCACATTCCCGGCGACAACAGCCGCAGGGTAGGCCGGGTTCAGCATGCAGCCTTCAGGGATAATAACATTTAACGGTTTCAGGCATCCGGCATTAAGTGGAATATCATCATCAACCAGTGTACGGAAAACATAAAGCACTGCGGCCATGCAAACTGAAGAGGGAGCGTTAAAGTTACTGGCTACTTGCTGCGAGGTGCCTGTGAAATCGACGGTTGCACTACGACTGGCCTTGTCTATGGAAATTGAAACACAAATTTTGTGCCCTTGGTCCAGTTCATACTCGAATGATCCATCACGCAGAACGTCAAGCACGCGACGTACAGATTCTTCTGCATTGTCTTGTACATGGATCATATAGGCTTGCACTATTTTTAGGCTAAAGTGACCAACCATCTTGTGCAATTCCTGCACGCCTTTTTCATTGGCGGCAATTTGTGCAGACAAGTCAGCAAGATTTTGATGGTAGTTGCGAACAGGATAAGTCCCGCTGCTCTACAGCTCTATCAATTCTTTTTCTCGTAGTCTGCCATTTTCGACCAGAAGGAAGTTGTCGATCAAAACGCCTTCTTCTTCCACTGTTGTGCTGGTTGGTGGCATGGACCCCGGCGTTATTCCACCGATATCCGCATGGTGTCCTCGTGAGCCGACAAAGAACAGCAACTGCGTTGCTGCGTCATTGAAGACCGGCGTAATCACTGTGACATCCGGTAAGTGAGTGCCGCCATTATAGGGCGCATTCAAGGCATAGACGTCTCCCGGCTTTATCGTATCACCGCGTTCACGGATAACGGTCTGGATGCTCTCTCCCATACTACCCAAATGAACCGGCATGTGCGGCGCGTTAGCAACAAGGCTTCCGTCGCGATCAAAAATGGCACAGGAGAAATCGAGCCGTTCCTTAATGTTAACTGAATAAGCCGTGTTTTGAAGCGTTGCGCCCATTTGTTCTGCAATGGACATAAATAAGTTGTTGAAGATTTCGAGCATGATGGGATCCGCACCTTCACCACTTGCTCCGGTACCTATTGCAACACGTTTTGGAAGTGCCACCACTCTTTCCAGGATCAAATGTCCCAACATATTCAGTTCAGCCTGCCATCCGGGCTCTAGCACGGTTGTGCCAGTGCTTTCGATAATAATCGCAGGGCCATTGATTTTCTGGCCTGTGGAAAGATCGTCACGCTGGAAAATTGGTGTGTTGTGAGATTGTCCGCCGCTATACATGCTGACTATAGCAAGTGGCTTTGCGGGTTGCGAAGGTGTTGAGGCAGCTTGGTCTTCACTACGGCTGTTTCCAGTATTCCCTGTCGCCTCCACGCTGAGCATCCCAACAAGGCGCCCACGCTCTGGGGCATTGAAGCCAAAGCGTTGGTAGTGAAGGTCTTCAAATTCTGCAATCATCGCATCAAGCGAGCCAAAGGTCACATTAAGGGATGTGTCGGTGCCCTCGTAACGTAAATGAACTTTGCAAATAAGTTCGATATTCTCCGGTGCAATGGCCTGACCTTCGACTTCACGTCTGGCCTCATCTCCAATGGCATCAAGGATGCTGGCAAGTTCAGGAAGAATTTCTGCATTCAACAGGGTCTCGACGGAACGCTCCCGGATAGCACCGATGTTGGCAAGCCCCATTCCATAGGCTGACAGAACCCCGGCGAAGGGATGCAGGAATATTCGCTTCATCCCCAAAGCATCGGCAACCAAACAGGCATGTTGACCGCCTGCTCCACCAAAGCTGTTCAAGGTGTATTCGGTTATATCATAACCACGTTGGACTGAGATCTGCTTAATAGCGTTTGCCATGTTTTCAACGGCGATAGTCAGGAATCCTTCAGCGATATCCAGAGCGCTAGTGCCATTATCAATTTTGTTGGCGAGCGCCGAAAACTTGTCTTTAACAACTTTAGCATCGAGAGGTTGATCTGCCTCAAGTCCAAAAACGTGGGGGAAATATTCAGGCTGTATCTTACCCAGCATGACGTTGCAGTCGGTAACGGCGAGTGGCCCTCCGCGGCGGTAACAAGCAGGTCCGGGATTGGCGCCGGCTGAATCAGGGCCGACCCTGAACCGTGCGCCATCATAATTCAGTAAAGACCCACCCCCTGCGGCGACTGTGTGGATGCGCATCATGGGTGCACGCATGCGAACACCTGCCACGTGGGTTTCAAACTCACGTTCAAATTCACCATTAAAATGCGATACATCGGTTGAGGTGCCACCCATGTCAAAACCGATAACCTTATCAAAGCCCGCCATGGCGGCTGTTTGCACCATCCCGACAACGCCGCCCGCCGGGCCAGACAGGATACTGTCCTTGCCAGCAAACAGACTGGCGTCTGTTAAACCACCATTTGATTGCATGAACATCAGGCGGGTGTGCTCGCCTGATGTGTCATTTTGATCGATCTCATTTGCAACCCGGTCGACATAACGCCGCAGGATCGGAGAGAGATAGGCATCAACTACTGTGGTGTCCCCACGCGATACCAGCTTGATCAATGCACTTATCTCATGCGATGTGGAAATCTGGGTGAAACCAATTTGGCGTGCGCTATCACGAACGACACATTCATGCTCGTGGAATCGATAGGCATGCATGAAAACAATAGCGACAGAACGAATGCCAGTGTCATAGGCAACCTGAAGGTCTTGTTTGATGATCTCTGGATCAGGCGCCTTTAAAACTGCACCACTGGCATTAATGCGCTCATCGACTTCGATAACCTGCTCATAGAGCATTTCAGGTAAAATTATGTGGCGGTCAAATAATTTGGGTCGGTTTTGATAACCAATACGCAAGGCATCGGCAAACCCGGATGTTGTCACCAAAACAGTTCGGTCACCTTTGCGCTCTAACAAGGCGTTGGTGGCAACTGTGGTGCCCATTTTTATGACTTCGACTTGCTCTGCCGGTATGGCAGCATCGGCAGGTAGTCCCAGAGCATCCCGAATGCCCTGTAAAGCAGCATCCTTATAGCGCTCCGGGTTTTCAGACAGCAACTTGTGGGTGCTTAACTCACCGTTAGGGGCGCAAGCTACTACATCGGTGAATGTGCCGCCCCGATCAATCCAGAATTGCCATTTTTTATTTGTATGTTTAGTTTTCATACCTCAGGCGGTAGCACGCTCAGGCTACAGCGTAAACATGAAAACGCCTGATTTCTGTTTAAGCAAGCTTACTGGGTTGTTGAGCTGCCATCCGTTTCAGTCGAGCTTTCACTGTCAGTTGCGGTTTGAGTGCCGTCATCGTCAGTAGCGCCATCACCTGTTTCATCACCTGTGGTGTCGCCTTCGCTGTCCCCGTCATCACGATTAATTTCTTTCCCATCAAGTAAACCGCTGATGGCGTCCATGACAGATTCAGTGATGCTTTTGTTGGCTGCCTGATCAATATTACCATCTCCAATTGCACCAACGGTGGAATTTGAAGATGCATTGCTCAGGCCTTGTGAAGAAGCATGAGCGGCATTCAAACTGCCTAGAGAACTTGCAGTCGTACCATTGCTATTGCTACTATTGTCACTGCTGTTTCCGCCGCTATTGCCTCCTGCGTTGCCACCGCTATTTCCTCCACCATTTCCTCCACTATTTCCTCCACCGTTGCCACCACCATTACCGTTTCCGGCAAATGCAGAGCTATCGTCGAGACTTAAAGTATGAAGATTGATATTGAAGGGGACCGCAGTCAGCACTAATGCTAAAGATGCTGAAAACGCTAATATCCGAAGTGATATAAATTTGGCTTGCATAAAATTTTTCCTTTTGGAATTAAAAAAAGAACAGAAAAAACTGTAATTATTCTTTAATCTAATGAACAACGTTACCAAATGTTAGATCATGCGAGACAGAAACACAGTGATGAGTTACACACCTATGCGATGGAAACGAATTTTTTTTTATTCTTTTATTGGTCTTGTTATATTGATCGCTATATCCGGCCTTTCGGCTTGCAGCAAAGGGCATTCCATGGCGGCTGATTGGCGAACCGCGAGTAGGGAATCCGCAGGTATTGCACCTGTTCCATCGGAAACTCCTGAGGCCGTGGTTCAGGTTTATTCTGCGCGCGCGTTTAGCTGGCGAGGATTTTTCGGGGTGCATACCTGGATTGCATCCAAGCGCAGCAATG
>JABJOR010000381.1 GCA_018664265.1 Rhodospirillales bacterium | reverse complement strand
CCATACAATCATGCTGGCCGGGCGAGCCTGGACCGCTGATCACCTGGCCTCTGGTGGTGACAAAAGGCCCGCAGGCGGATGAAAAATCCGGTGATAAGCGCGATGATTACAACCTCGGTATTTACCGGATGCAGGTAACGGGGAAAAATACCACGCTCATGCGCTGGTTGAAACATCGGGGCGGGGCACAACACCATGCCCGATGGAAGGATCAGCGCTCTGACGCGATCCCGGCTGCTGTTGTCATCGGGGCCGATCCCGGCGTCATTCTAGCTGCTGTTACACCTGTGCCGGATACCTTATCAGAATATCAGTTTGCCGGATTGCTGCGCGGTGAAAAAGTCGAGCTGGTCGATTGCAAAACCGTTCCACTGAAAGTGCCAGCAAAAGCCGAAATTATCATTGAAGGTTTCGTTTCCCTTGATGATTACGAGGGGGAAGGCCCCTACGGCGATCACACCGGATATTATAATTCGGTAGAAGAATTCCCGGTCTTTACGGTCACCGCCATTACCATGCGTCGTGATCCTATTTACCTTTCGACCTACACAGGACGCCCGCCGGATGAGCCTGCAATTCTGGGTGAGGCCTTGAACGACGTATTTGTTCCTTTGTTTACCCAGCAATTCCCGGAAGTGGTTGATTTCTGGCTTCCGCCGGAGGCTTGCTCGTACCGGGTTGCCGTGGTTTCCATGAAGAAAGCCTATCCGGGACATGCCAAGCGGATAATGCTCGGTGTTTGGTCTTATCTGCGACAATTCATGTACACCAAGTTTGTGATAGTGGTGGATGAAGATATTGATGCGCGTGATTGGAAAGACGTGATGTGGGCGATTTCCACCAATGTTGACCCGGCGCGCGATGTAACCATGATCGAAAACACACCGATCGATTATCTGGATTTCGCCTCCCCAGAATCCGGCCTGGGCTCAAAGATGGGTATTGACGCCACATCCAAGATGGAGCCGGAAACCAAACGGGAGTGGGGAACCAAAATCCGCATGGATGATAACATCATCGAAGAAGTCACCCGCAAGTGGGAAGCCTACGGCATCCCCGGTTCTGGTAAACCTATCTGGAAATAGCTATCTGATTGACCTCGGGTTGCTTGCAAAGTAGTTTCCCTCAATCTTGATAATTTTCCTGTTTCAGACCCGAAAGACCGGTGGATACCATGACCGACGACCTGAGAAGCATTTCCGAGAACTCTAATGCCTGGCCCTTTGCCGAGGCCCGTTCTGTGTTGAAGCGCATCGGTAATAAAACACCGGAAAAAGGCTACGTGTTGTTTGAAACCGGGTATGGTCCGTCTGGTTTGCCACATATTGGCACTTTTGCTGAAGTCGCCCGCACATCCATGGTTCGCCATGCCTTTCAGCAGCTAAGCGATATCCCGACAAAGCTATTTGCTTTTTCCGATGATATGGACGGCCTGCGCAAGGTTCCTGATAATGTGCCTAACAAAGACATGTTGGAAAAGCATCTCAACAAGCCCTTGAGCGAAGTGCCCGACCCGTTCGGAACTCACGAAAGCTTTGGCTACCATAACAATGATCGCCTGAAAGCCTTCCTCGATTCATTTGGATTTGAGTATGATTTCAAAAGCTCAACCGAAATGTACACCACGGGCGTGTTCGATGAAGCCTTGATGGCATTGTTGGCAAACTATGAAAAGGTGATGGGCATTATGCTGCCATCACTTCGTGAAGAGCGTAGCCAGACCTATAGCCCGTTCCTGCCTATTTGCCCGGAAACCCGCCATGTGTTGCAGGTTCCTGTTGTGGAAACCAATGTGGATGCGGGAACCATTGTGTACGAGCGCGAAGATGGCAAAAAGGTCGAAACCCTTGTCACAGGTGGGCATTGCAAGTTGCAGTGGAAACCGGATTGGGCCATGCGCTGGCATGCTCTGGACGTTGATTATGAAATGTCGGGCAAGGATTTGATTGATTCTGTGAAACTGTCAGGCCGTATTCGTCAAGCTCTGGGCAGCCCGGACCGGGTTGGCTTTTCATACGAGTTATTCCTTGATGACAATGGGGAGAAGATTTCAAAATCTCGCGGTAATGGTTTGGCCGTTGAAGAATGGCTGCGGTACGCTCCACAAGAAAGCCTGTCACAATTCATGTATGGAAAGCCGAAAACCGCCAAGCGGTTGTTCTTTGATGTGATCCCCAAGAATGTGGACGAATACCTGACCCACGTTGAAAAATTCCCGGGCCAAGACCTTGCCAAGCAGGTTGAAAACCCGGCGTGGCATATTCATGGCGGCAAGCCCCCCCATGAATCGGCTCATCTGAGCTATAACATTTTGCTCAATCTGGCGAGCGTTTGCCATACTGAAGACAAGGCTGTTTTGTGGCACTTCATTTCCCGTTACCGCCCGGACGCAACACCGGAAAACGCGCCAATCCTTGATAAACTGGTCGAATACGCCATCAACTACTATCAGGACTTTATTCGTCCCAATAAACAGTACCGCAAGCCCACAGAAGGTGAGGCCGAGGCTATGGCTGATCTGTTAGTTCAGTTGAAAGAGCTTCCGACTGATACGGAACCCAGCGATATTCAATCTGTGGTTTATGAAATCGGCAAGCGTGAAACATTTCCGGAGCTGCGGGCATGGTTCAAGGCGCTTTATGAAATTCTGCTTGGGCAGTCCGAAGGGCCACGCATGGGATCGTTCATCGCACTCTACGGAATTCCGGAATCAATTACTCTGATTGAGCGGGCGCTCGCCGGGGAAGATCTGGCGAGCTAACCTGCTTCAACTTGTCGTTTTTGCCCAGTTGAAGTAGAGCTTACGGGCCTTGGTATAAATCGGGCCTTCGTCAAACTCGCGATCTTCGATCTTGATGCATGGCAGAACCTTTGAATAGTTGGCTGTGCTGAAAACTTCGTCGGCTTCCAGGAGCTCATCGAAATCTATTGCGCGTTCCTGAACCTCCATCCCGTCATCACGTAACAGCTTGCTGACCCGCTGACGGGTAATGCCGTTCAGGAAAGTCCCGTTGACTGCCGGTGTGTGAACCACACCATCTTTGGCCATGAACAGATTGGTAAATGAAAATTCAGCCACATTGCCATTGGGGTCCAGCATGACAGCGGAATCGAACCCACGTTTGCCAGCGGCACGAACGCTGCGCGATACATTTGGATAAAGTGCTGCGGTTTTGGCATCGGTCGGGGCTGTATCACGCGATGGTCTGCGGTAACGGGTCAGGCAGGCTGAAAAGCCTTTAGGCTCCGGCATGGGGGCGATGCTGATGCTCATGATGAAACGGGTAACATCGTTGGTTTCGCCAAAGAAATGCTCGCGCATATAAAACAGTGGACATATATAAAGCGCCATGGAAGGGTCGAATTTTGCAATACCCTCGCGGGCAATGGCCTCAACCTTTTCGGCTGTTATGTTCGGTTCCATGCCAAGAATGCCTGCCGAACGTAGGGATCGTGCACAGTGCCGATCCAGATCAGGTGCTACGCCATCAAAGAAACGTGCGCCATCAAAGACAGACGCGCCCAGCCAGACGCCATCATCCATTGGCCCGAGTGCCGGGGCATTGCCCTTCTTCCATTCACCATCGATGTAGCTGATTGTGTAACCTGGTTCCCCGGTTTTACCCATGTAACTGCCCCTCCTGTTCGATCGGGAGTAATAAAGCTCTAAACTGTAAGATTTTTACTGGCTTGCCCAGACAATTCTGGCAATCCAGTCTACGTCCAGCATTTCCAGAGTGCGGTCTTCATGCTGATTGTTTAAAGACTGCAATTCTATCTTATGCGAAGTCTTGCGACGGAGCTGCTTGGCGAGAATTTCACCAGCATTCGTTCTGACTACAACGCGATCACCCCGACGGATGCCGGATTCCGGTGAAACAATAACCGTATCACCATCGCGAAATACAGGTTCCATGCTGTCGCCACTGATTTCCAGGGCGTAGGCATGATTATCCCCGATTTCAGGGAATGGAATTTCGTCCCAGGAACCACCAACAGGGTAGCCAGCGTCATCAAAAAATCCGTCAGAGCCAGCCTGTGCAAGGCCGATCAATGGAATGTTTTTGTATATGCCGCCTGATTTGGCATCCCCGATATAGGTGATGAACTCACCCAGCGTTGAGCCCGTGGTGTTCAGGATCTTTGAAATGCTTTCCGTGCTCGGCCAACGCAATTTACCGTCACCGGTGCTGCGTTTGCTTTTATTAAACGTCGTTGGGTCCAGCCCTGCCTTACGCGAGAGGCCGGATGCAGAAAGACCGTGCTCTTGTGCCAGCCGATCAATCGCTGCCCAGATATCGGAATGTTTTAACATGGGAACATTGTCTTATATATGCCGACAAAAGTCAGTAGGAAAATATGCAATATATTAGGATTATATATTGACTTATGATTAATTTCTAATATATAGGTAGTATATCATATGTTTAGGAATAATTTAATGAAAAAAAAGCTTCGATATTCTCTGCGCCTGTCGGAAGAAAGGGTGCCAGACCTGTTCCATAGCGCCGAAGAGGCCTGGTTCTGGTTTATGCGCTGTCAGAGCCTTCGCTTAAATAATGCCAGTTCAGATGATTGCCCTGCACAATTCGTCAGACCTTGTGAGCCGGACGACATTTATTGTGCGGTTATGCGATTGCACCGGGAGAAGATGTTGGCTCGCAGGCATCTTCGGGTGCTTGCTAAATCCGGCCTGGCAGAACGGCCACCGGATTACAGGTGCGAAAGCGAACGTGAAGCTCTTAAGTTATGGCAAGAAGCTTTGGAACTGCTTGCTGAAGTTTTACGCAAAAAGGGGATTGTGTCGCCTTAACAGTCGGTCAAAAATCGGGTAATACGCTGATAATATGAAAAAAATAAAAAATGTTTTAAATTCGAAACGAATGCCTGAAAGGCCTGTAAAGCAGTGTGCAGTGGTTGTTTTCACCAATCAGACAGCCTTGCCGTGGTTACGGCTTTTGTCATGTGGATTTCGCCATTGTTTTGTTGCTGTTGAGGCCGATTGCGGGTGGATTGTTTTTGACCCGCTTTCCAACGTTTTGAAGACAAACAGTTTGGCAGCTATATCCTCACAAGAATTGGCAAATTGGTACAGAGCCAATGGGTATCGTGTGATGATTTCGTATGTTCGCGATCCCTTGATGCGCCCTGCTCCCTGGGCGCTGTTTACCTGTGTAGAGGCCGTTAAGCGTTTATTGGGAATTCACTCAAGATGGGTAGTAACGCCTTGGCAGTTATGGAAATTCCTAAATAATGAAAATAATCCTTGACATTTGGAATTAGCTGTGTAATTCTGAACTTAGTCAGGGGGACAATTGTGTCCGAAGCCCGTCGCAAGTAGCGGCGGGCTTTTTTGTGTCCGCTCAACGCGCCCCGTGTTGACGGAAGAAAGGAGAGTTTCTCATGGGAGGATTATTCAGTTCACCGCCGCCGCCGCAGTTACCACCACCAGCTCCCGCTGATACTTCGGAGGCAGAGGCGGAAGAGCGCCGTAAGGAGATGATTAAACGCAAAAAACGCGGACGTCGCGGATTAATTGCCACATCACCATCCGGATTACTCAACCTGAACAGCGTGCAAAACCAGAAACATTCTTTGCTCGGAGAATAATAATGCAGCAAACAAATTTGAAACACCCTGAGCAATCAGGTGCAGAGACAGACGGGACCGTATTGATAGCACGCTATCGTCGGGCCGTTGAACGACGATCTCAGTGGGAATCACTGTGGCGCGATTGTTATTCATATGCTCTGCCGCAACGCGATGGCGTAAGCCAGTCTGCAACACCGGGAACCATTAAAACAGTGAACCTTTTTGATGGAACAGCACCGGACGCCGTAGACCAACTTGCAGCAAGTCTTTTGGGCGAGCTGACACCACCCTGGGGGCAGTGGTTTGCTTTACGGGCCGGCAGTGAAGCCTCAAGCGAAGTGGCGGCTCAGGCTGCGAATGCTCTTGAACAGGCAACCTCTACAATTCGCAATAATTTTGAGCGTTCAAATTTTGCCATTGAAATGCATCAATGTTTTCTCGATTTGGCGACAGCTGGTACAGCTTGCCTGTTATTTGAGGAAGCGGAGCCAGGCAGCCCCAGTGCCTTCAAGTTCACAGCCATACCACTGGGCCAAATCGCTTTTGAGGAAAACTCTGATGGATTGCTCAATACCACCTATCGCAGAAGCGAGCTTGATCAGGCAACATTTGCCAAACGCTTCCCGAAAGCAGTCGAAGAGATAATAAAACTTAACAACGCATCCGTTGGTGATGAGGTTAAAAAAATTGTTGTTATTGAAGCCGTATCCCCGGATGAAACCGGTTTTATGTATTCTGCGGTTCTGGAAGCCTCTGGACAGAGTTCATCCTCTGGAAAAATTCTGGTGTCCGGATCGTTCTCACAATCGCCGTTTATAAATTTTCGCTGGTTGAAAACACCGGGTGAAACCTACGGACGTTCACCTGTCATGAAGGCCCTGCCTGATATCAAAACAGCAAACAAAGTTGTTGAGCTGATCCTGAAGAACGCTTCCATTGCCGTAACCGGTATCTGGCAGGCTGATGATGATGGGGTGCTTAATCCGGCAACCGTTCAGTTGACTCCGGGTTCCATCATCCCAAAGGCTGTTGGCTCTGCCGGACTGACACCCTTGAAAGCGCCGGGCAGTTTTGATGTCTCGCAACTGGTGTTGGATGATTTACGCACTCGTATCCGAAAATCATTGCTGGCCGATAGTCTGGCTCAGATCAACTCCCCTAAAATGACGGCAACAGAAGTTCTTCAACGCTCCGCAGAAATGACCCGCTTGCTGGGCGCGACCTATGGCCGGTTGCAATCGGAATTGCTGGGGCCATTGATGAACAGAGCCATCGATATCCTCTCCAGGCGGGGTGATATACCAGCTTTTGATTTGGATGGTCGCTCCATTGCGCTGGATTGGCGGTCACCGCTCGCGCGGGCTTACACCAGACAGGAAGCCAGTGACGCCTTGCACTGGGCTGAAGCCGTTCGTGCCTTTGGTCCGGAAGCTGCCATGCAAATTGATACAACGGCAATGGTGCAATGGCTTGCAAAGGCCTTTGACGTGCCGGGTGATCTGGTAAAACCACCAACGCAGCAAGTCCCGAATGCAGCACCTGAAAAAATAGAACAACAGTTAGAGGAAGTTTTACCACAATTCGTAAACGATCTTTTGAACAATGAGGTGTCGCAATGACCACTGAAAATCAGGATGCCTGGAGTTGGATTGATGGAAAAGTTTCCACCAACAGGCCGGATGCTGACAGCCTTGAATTAAGCCGAAGTTTTGCCCGTGTGTTTTCCCACAGTGAAAGTGCAAGGGTCTTGGATCATTTACGAAAATCGACACGAGACCGGGTGTTTGGCCCTGAGGTTTCGGAAGCCACCTTGCGTTACGTAGAAGGTCAAAGGGCGCTTGTTGCCTACATGGAAAATATAATCGAGCGCGGCAGGTCATCTGCAATGCAAACAGGACAGTAATTGGAAACTAAAGGAGCTAAAAATGAAAAACCCTGAAACTGAAAATACGGCCCCGGTTGAAATGAAAACCACTGAAACCGAAGCAATTGATGAAAGGCCAAGCCATATACCAGAAAAATTTTGGAACATGGAAACTGGATCATTGCGAACGGATGATCTGATGAAATCATACAATGAGCTTGAAAAAAAGTTCACGGTTGAGCCTGTTAATGTGCCGAAAAGTGCAGATGATTACGACATCAAAATTGATAATGATTTGTTTAATGCAGATCAGGAAATCAATGAGCGTTTGCATAAAGCAGGTTTCACAAATGAGCAAACCCAGCTTGTCTATGACATGGCGATTGAGCAATTGCTTCCGGCGGCACAACAGCTTTCTGAAAGTTTGAGCCAGAAGGCGCAGGCCGCACAATTGGAAAAACAATTTGGTGGCAAGGCGAGGTGGAACGAAACAGAACGCCAATTGAGAAATTGGGGTAGGTCAAACCTGTCCATGGAAGCCTTCGAGACAATGTCAAAAAATTATGACGGGGTTATGGCCATGAACAGGATGATGCAAAAAAATGAGCCGCCAATTCTAAGTGGTGGATCTTCCGCACCGTCAGCTCTGAGTGAACGTGATCTTAAATCCATGATGAATGATCCTCGTTACTGGCGAGATCAGAATCCTGCTTACATTGAGCAAATTCGACAGGGCTTTGAAGCTTTATATCAGGACTAATACTTAAACATTGACTGAGTAATAGAATTCGCAATCCGTGGCGGTGAGCGCATTCTTAAAAATTGCTGATCCCGCCGCGATGTAAGGGGCTGTGCCTGAGTTTTGGCGCAACCCTTTTTTTGAACTCAAAAGGAGACGACAGATGGATATGAATGAACAAGCTACTCCTGAAAAGCGTCCTGACCCGTTTGGCCGATTGATGGAAAAGGATGACTCTCGGGACCGTTATAAGGCGCTTGAAAACATAACGATGATAAGTGCAGGCGTTGGCCCAACGGCTGAGAACAAGCCGGAAGATGTGGCGAAAGTTGAAACCATGTTGGGTATGCTGGGTGAGATGAGTCTGACTGAAACCGAAGGTCCAACGGGGTATTTTGGTGAGCGCCTGCGTCAGGCGATTGCCACGTACCAGGCTAAGAACAAAATACCTCAGTCCGGGTCAATCTTTCCCAATGATGTGACCATGAGATCCATAGCACAATCCCTACCAACCAATTCGGAACCGGACAACCGCCAATCGACGGCCCGATTTCAGCCTTGATGATGCCGGACGTGCTGATCACACGCGCGATAACATCATCACCACGATCCCATTAACTTTAAATTCAAGGAGAACGATATGTCGACAACCGTCGATCAATCATTTGTAAGACATTTCCAGGCCGATGTTCATTTGCAATACCAGCAGATGGGCTCGAAGCTGCGCAATACTGTCCGTGTTAAGGACAAGATAGTCGGCGCTTCAACAACATTCCAGAAGGTCGGCAAGGGAACAGCCAGCACCAAAGCCCGTCATGGCAAGGTGCCGGTGATGAATATCGACCACACACCGGTTGAATGTCAGCTTTCTGATTACTACGCTGGTGACTGGGTTGATTCACTTGATGAGCTGAAATCAAATCATAGCGAGCGAACCGTTGTTGCACGCGCCGGGGCCTACGCCCTTGGCCGGAAAACTGATGAGCTGGTTATTGATCAGCTTGATACATCCACAAACTATTCCGGCGATGGCAGTGATGGCCTGACCAAAACCAAAGTCCTGGAAGCGTTTGAAATGTTGGGTGAGGCCGATGTTCCGGATGATGGCGAGCGCTATGCCATTGTCGGTTGGAAACAGTGGTCTGATTTGTTGGGTATTCAGGAATTCGCCAATGCCGATTATATCGGTGATGACGAACTTCCATGGCGCGGCACACAGGCCAAACGTTGGCTCGGTGCTTTGTGGATTCCGCATTCCGGCCTGACCAAGACCAGCGACGTTCGCTATTGCTATTGGTATCATCGCACAGCTATTGGCCATGCCATTGGATCGGAAGTCAAAACCGATGTAACCTGGCATGGTGATCGTGCGGCAAATTTCATCAACAATATGATGTCTCAGGGTGCTGCGCTGGTTGATGCCAGCGGCGTTGTTTCTCTGCGTTGTCTTGAGGCTTAAGGAGGATATCTGAATGTCTTATCTATCAAAAAATTTGAGTGTTCTCGCCTATGCCAACGGCTTCACGTTGTGGCATTTTGCAACATTAGATAATGCGACAACCGTAGAAGGGGCGAATTACTTCGATGAAGCAGCAGACCTTCTTCGTGTTGGTGACATGATCTTGTTGAACATAGACACAGATGGCACCCCGGAAACCAGGGTGATCGGTGTTTCCGATGTTACAAATGGCGTTGTCACGTTGGGTGTGGAGCCCAACAAAGCTGCCTTTGTAGCTGATGCTTCTGGTGGTGCGACAGTTGACGCAGAATGCCGTACACAGCTTGCGGCGCTGAGCGATGCGTTGATTGCATCGGGCCAGATGGCAGCTTCATAATCTGTTGAGAGCTCCCTCAAACTGATGAGCCGGGCCGCACAGTGTTGCGGCCCGGCTTCTTTTTCTAAAACCTGAATAAAGGAGACATGCTATGGCGCTTAGCTCCATTGCTCTGTGCTCGCGTGCCCTGATAAAAATTGGCGCGATGAGCATTACTTCATTTGAAGAAGGAACGGCTGAATCAGAAGTCGCCGCAAATCTTTATTCAAGTGTGCGTGACGGTTTGTTATCGTCTCATCCGTGGAATTTTGCCTCGGCGCAAGTCACTCTTGCTCGTTTGAATGCAGACCCTATTGCAGACTATGCCTATGCTTATCAGTTGCCAGTGGACTTTCTACGT
>JABJOR010000038.1 GCA_018664265.1 Rhodospirillales bacterium | reverse complement strand
GTCATTATTTCAACAAGACCCGCAGCTCGGCCTTCGGTAAGGCTGATGTTATTGTTATTGTTGGCTGCCCGTTTGATTTCCGTATGGGATACGGCAAGCGCATCAGCGCTGACGCAACACTGGTCCAGATTGATCAGGACTACCGGACCGTTGGCAAGAACCGCGATATCTCCCTCGGTCTTGTTGGCGATCCGGGGGCTATTTTAAAAGCTGTGCTCGATGCAACAACAGGTGGCACTGATAACGGTGCATCGGGCCGTACGGAATGGATGGACAGTCTTCGTGGCGAAGAAAAAGCCCGCTATGAAAAACTGTTACCCATGTTCCAATCCGATGACAGTCCGATCCACCCTTATCGTCTGGCATATGAAATCAATAATTTCCTGACCGAAGACACGATCTACATCGGTGATGGTGGAGACATCGTTACAATTTCGGCGCAAGCTGTTGAACCAAAAGGACCGGGCAACTGGATGGACCCGGGGGCGCTTGGTTCGCTCGGTGTTGGCACAGGGTTTTCCATTGCTGCCGGATTAGCACACCCGAATAAAGAAGTACTATGTCTGTACGGTGATGGTGCTTTCGGCATGACGGCGTTTGATATGGATACGGCCAACCGCTTTGGCGCTCCTTATCTTGCCGTTGTTGGCAACAATTCTCACATGAACCAAATTCGCTATGGCCAGATCGCAAAATATGGCGAACAGCGTGGCAACGTTGGCAATAAACTGAGCGACCTTCCATTCTCTCAGTTTGGCCAGATGATGGGTGGCTATGGCGAAGAAGTTCGTGAAGCTGGTGAAATTGGCCCTGCGTTACTGCGGGCGCGTGAAGCGATCAAAACAACGGGAAAATCGGCTGTTGTAAACGTCTGGGTTGATCCCAACGAATACGCACCGGGAACCAAAGCCCAAACCATGTACAAATAACGATTAACTGACTAACCCTTTTTATATGCGAGGATCTAATGGAGAAAGCTCTTTCAGGTGTCAAAATTCTGGATATGACACATGTGCAATCAGGACCGACCTGTACCCAGCTACTGGCGTGGTTTGGCGCTGATGTGATCAAGGTTGAAAGACCTGGCGTGGGGGATGCAACACGCGGCCAACTCAGGGATATTCCCGATGTGGACAGCCTCTACTTCACCATGCTTAACCACAACAAGCGAAGTGTCACGCTGAACACCAAGGCTGACAAGGGTAAGGAAATCTTTGTCAAAATGATCGAACATTGTGATGTGATGGTTGAAAACTTTGCCCCCGGTGCACTTGATCGCATGGGCTTCACCTGGGAACGCATTCAGGAAATCAACCCGCGTATGATCTACGCCTCTGTAAAGGGCTTTGGCCCTGGCGCTTATGAAGATTGCAAGGTTTATGAGAACGTCGCCCAGTGCGCCGGTGGCTCCGCCTCTACCACTGGTGATCGTGATGGACTGCCAATGGTGACGGGTGCGCAAATTGGTGATTCCGGAACGGGCCTCCATTTGGCTTTGGGTATTGTTACTGCGCTCTATCACCGCACCCATTCCGGTCGTGGACAAAAAGTTGATTGCGCCATGCAGGACGGTGTTTTGAATCTCGCGCGTGTGAAATTGCGTGATCAGCAACGTCTCGATCACGGTCCATTGAACGAGTATTCACAGGCTGGAGAGGGCATTCCCTTTGGTGAAGCAACACCACGTGCCGGAAACGATTCCGGTGGTGGACAACCTGGTCGGATTTTGAAATGCAAGGGTTGGGAAACTGACCCCAATGCCTACACATATTTTATTACCCAAGCCGCAGTCTGGAAAAATATTTGTGATGTGATTGGCAAACCGGAATGGAAAGACGATCCGAAATTCGCAACACCGGCTGACCGTTTGCCGCACTTGAACGATGTTTTTGAAGGCATTGAAGAGTGGACAATGACCCAGACAAAATTTGAAGTCATGGATAAATGCAACAAACTAAATATCCCCCAAGGGCCAATCCTTAGCATGAAGGAAATTGCCGAAGATCCGGGCCTGCGCAAAACAGGGACTGTGGTCGAAGTTGATCATCCGGAACGTGGCAAGTATCTGAGTGTTGGCAACCCGATTAAATTATCAGATTCAAAATCAGAAGTGACACGATCTCCATTGCTTGGTGAGCACACGGACGAAATTTTGACTAAAATCGGCTTGAGCAGCGAAGAAATCTCAAGCGCAAAAGAAGATGGCGCTGTCTGATAGAAAACCGATAGCCCTGTAGGGTAAAAGGAATAAAACATGCGAATCATTCTTATGGGGCAACAAGCTTTCGGCAAGGCTACACTTGAAGCTTATGTAGACCGTGGCGAGGATATCGTTGCTGTTTATTGTGCGCCTGATAAAGAAGGCAAACCTCTTGATCCGGTTAAAGAGTATGCGCTGGAAAAAGGCTTGCCAATTTATCAGCCTTCAAATTTTAAAGATGAAATCGTGCTGGACGAGATGCGAGCACTGAATGCCGATCTTTGTGTTATGTCCTTTGTTATCATTTTTGTACCGGAAACCGCGCGTGATATTCCGACCCATGGCTCGATCTGTTTTCATCCTTCCTTGTTGCCTTTACACCGTGGCCCCAGCTCCATTAACTGGCCGATCATCGGTGGTGCAACAAAATCCGGGTTGACGATTTTCTGGCCGGATGACGGGTTGGACGAAGGTGAAATTCTGTTACAGAAACATTGTGATATTGAACCCGATGACACATTGGGAACTGTGTACTTCAATAAAATCTTCCCGCTTGGAATTGAAGCAATGTGCGAGGCCGTTGATTTGATCCGTGATGGCAAGGCGCCAAAGATTGTTCAGGACCACAGTCTTGCTACATACGAAAGCTGGTGTAAGGCATCGGACGCTGAAATCGATTGGTCAAAATCGGTTGATGAAGTCTATAACCTGATCCGTGGAACGAACCCACAGCCGGGGGCATGGACCAAAATTAATGGTGTTGTTGTGAATATTTATGACAGTCAGAAACTGCCGGAAGCTGGTGGAACACCGGGTGAAGTTATGGGTTCCAGTATTGAAGGATTTTGTGTTGCAGCAAATGGCGGGCAGATATTAGTCAAACGAGTGCGCCCTGCGGGTCAAGGCAAGATTGCTGCCTGTGAATTTTTTGATGCTGGCGGGGTTGCCAAAGGGGCCGTGCTGGGTCAATAGATAGGCGGTTGTCTTCGATTTTTCCTGTGAAGATAAGAGGGTAGGCCTCTTATGACGTATGTGAACAGGTAAGGGTCGGGTAGGAGCAACCATTTTGTCCTAATTTATGTTGTTTCATATGGGACTATAAATGGGATTATTTTAATAACGGATACAGCGTATCCAACCGTTGTGTTTTATGATTACACCTAATATTAGGGGAGACGAATATGCCTAAGAGCGATATTGAGATCGCACGTGAAGCGACTATGCAACCGATTAGTGAGATTGCTACAAAAGCAGGTATTCCTGATGATGCACTTCTCCAATTCGGCCCTACCAAAGCCAAAATCACTTTTGATTTTCTTGACACACTTAAAAAGAAACGTGATGGCAAGCTGATCCTGGTAACAGCTATTACCCCAACACCAGCTGGTGAAGGCAAGACCACAACATCTGTTGGCTTGCACGATGGCCTGTGCCGTATCGGTAAGAATTCCATGGTTGCTCTTCGTGAGCCTTCTTTGGGCCCTTGTTTCGGAGTTAAAGGTGGTGCTGCTGGTGGTGGTTATGCGCAAGTGGTTCCTATGGAAGATATCAACCTGCATTTTACGGGTGATTTCCACGCTATCGGTGTTGCACACAACTTGCTGGCTGCTCTGATCGACAATCACATCTACTGGGGTAACAAACTGGCTATAGATACGCGCCGTGTTGCTTTCCGTCGTGTTGTTGACATGAACGATCGTGCGTTGCGTCAGATCACCAACTCGCTTGGCGGTATTGGTAACGGTTTCGCTCGTTCCGATGGATTTGATATTACGGTTGCTTCCGAAATCATGGCTATTTTCTGTCTGTCTAATGATCTTGATGATCTGACAGAACGTTTGGGCAAAATTGTTGTTGCCTATACCCGTGATCGCAAGCCGATTATCGCAAAGCAGCTTAAAGCCGCTGGCCCGATGTCTGTTCTTCTCAAGGATGCTATGATGCCAAATCTGGTACAGACCTTGGAAAACAACCCGGCTATCATTCACGGTGGCCCGTTCGCCAACATCGCCCACGGCTGTAACTCAGTTGTAGCAACCAAGACGGCTTTGAAACTGGCTGACTATGTTGTTACCGAAGCTGGTTTTGGTGCTGATCTGGGTGCTGAGAAGTTCTTCAACATCAAGTGTCGTAAAGCTGGCTTGAAGCCTGCTGCTACGGTTCTCGTTGCAACGGTTCGTGCATTGAAGATGCACGGCGGTGTTGCCAAAGAAGACCTTGCCAAGCCAAATGTGGACGCTGTTAAAAAGGGTTGTGCTAACCTCGCCCGTCACATCAAGAATGTGAAATCTTTTGGTGTTCCTGTTGTTGTTGCCATTAACCAGTTCAGTCTTGATACCAAGAAAGAACTGGAAATGGTTCGTCTGACCGCCAAGAAAATGGGTGCAGAAGACATTGTTGCCAGCCATTGGGCTGATGGTGGTAAGGGTACGGAAGATCTTGCCAAACACGTTGTTAAACTTGTCGATTCTGGCAAAGCCAAGTTCAAGCCACTGTACCCAGATAGCATGCCTCTCGAAAAGAAAGTCCGGACCATTGCTCAGAAGCTTTATGGTGCAAAAGACATTGCTTTCGATGCTTCTATCGCAAAACAGTTCAAAGATCTGGAAGCTGCCGGATACGGTCACTTCCCTGTTTGCATGGCGAAGACACAGTACAGCTTCTCCACCGATCAGACTGCCAAAGGCGCTCCATCAGGCCACACCGTGCCTGTGCGTGAACTTCGGCTTTCGGCTGGTGCTGAATTCATCGTGGTCGTTACTGGCGATATTATGACTATGCCGGGTCTGCCACGTGTACCGTCAGCCAACAGCATTTACCTGAATAAGAAGGGCCAGATTGAAGGCTTGTTCTAGTCTGCTAAAAAAGGGCCGGGGAATACCTCGGCCCTTTTCTTTTTTAAGATACGGGGTTAACGAAATTTGCTATAATTAAACTATCAATATTACAGGAAGAAGGGGCAATGTTATGACAATACGAACAATTCTGGTTCCTGTTCGGGGTGATGGAAAAGGCGAAGGCGTCATGGATCATGCGCACGCTCTTGCCAAACGCTTCGGGGCTCATATTGATGCTATTCACGCAAGGGCACGCCCACAAGATTTGATGCCTTTCGGTGTTTTGATGACCGAAAGTATGAAAGCGACAATTCTTGATGCGGCTAAGCAAAATGCGGCACAGGAAGAAGATCGTGTCCGCGACCTGTTCAATACTTATTGTAAAAACAATGAAATACACATCGTTCATACAAACGATGCAGTTAGTGATGGCAGTTCGGCTACCTGGTTTGAATCAACAGGCAAACAAGCCGATCTGGTTGGCCTCTTTGGCCGCATGGCTGATCTCGTTGTGGTTCCCAAACCGGATGCCGAGCTGGGCATAAATACCCTTGAGGCATCCTTGATGGACGCCGGGGCCTTGACCCTGATGTGCCCTCCCAATAAGCCGCAAGTCTTGGGCGATACTATTGCCGTTGCCTGGAATGGTGGCGCGGAATCTGCCAGGGTTATCAAAGCCGTTTTGCCTGCCTTGAAATTGGCAAAAACGGTCCACATTCTCAGCAATGATGTCCTCGGCGAAAAAAGCGGTTTGACGGTGACCTGCATGCAGATATTCCTGAAACGCCATGGCGTAAACGCAGAAGTCCATGAGTTCGTTCGCAAAGACGAAATTGGTGAGGCCCTGTTGAACGCTGCCACTGATGTTGGGGCAGATATGATGGTTATGGGAGCCTATTCTCATAGCAGACGTCGCGAGTTGGTTATGGGTGGCGCAACCCACTACATCATTAAAAATGCAGATATGCCTATTTTGATGTTGCACTAATCTGTAACAAAAGATGTATTATTGAAAACGCGTGGGGAAGCTGTTTCCTGCGCGTTTTATGTTTCAATTAAAATTTTTAACGGAGACTTTCCATGAGTACGAGCATCCCGCAGGATATGACAGTAATTGAAATAACAGAGGCTGGCGCGCCGGATGTTTTGAAACCTGCAACTCGTCCTGTACCAGATGTGGGGGCAGGGGATGTGCTGATCAAGGTTGCCGCAGCCGGGGTGAACCGCCCGGACGTTCTGCAACGCCAGGGAGCTTATCCGCCACCGCCAGGAGCCTCCGATATCCCAGGCCTGGAAGTTGCCGGCACAATCGTTTCCGTGGCAGATGATGTAGACGGGCTCAGCGTTGGTGACGAAGTTATGGCATTGGTAACAGGCGGCGGATACGCCGAGTACTGCGTCGCCCCTGCGGCCCAGTGTCTGCCGATCCCGAAAGGCCTCTCCCTGAAAGAAGCTGCGGCTGTGCCTGAGACATTCTTTACGGTCTGGAACAACGTATTTGACCGTTGTGGATTACAAGCTGGCGAAAGCTTTCTGGTCCATGGTGGATCATCCGGAATCGGTACCACCGCCATCCAGCTCGCCAAAGCTTTTGGTGCACGGGTATTTGCCACGGCAGGCTCTGCCGAAAAATGCAAAGCCTGTGAAGATTTGGGCGCAGAACGGGCGATCAATTACCGCGAAGAAGATTACGTCGCCGTCATCAAGGAAACCACAGGCAAGGGCGTTAATGTGATCC
>JABJOR010000380.1 GCA_018664265.1 Rhodospirillales bacterium | reverse complement strand
TGATGGCTGTATCTGTCATGATAAACTCCTGTCTGTAAGTTGAGGTAAACCTCAAGAGTCTACAGACAGGCACAATGGCACGGGGGAAATTCGATGAAACGGTTAACTCTCATTACCGCGTGAGCGGTTTAGTCCTTTGGCTAAAAGCGGCGGTCATTGGAGCCACATTGCACGACCGCTATTTGGGGGTTAAGCAGACTTGTAAAGCTGCTAGATTTACGATCAAGATGCTTCCATTTGAGATTATTGAGATCTAGAGAAACTCGTGGTGGTCATCCAGATACGGTAGGCGCTTTCGGGCTTTTTCCATGATTGTCATATCAAGTTCTACGTCGTGAAGTTCTTCTTCACGTCCGGCGCGGGCAAGGTCTTCGCCCATGGGGGAGATCACGCAACTGTCCCCTAGGTAATCCAGCTCGCCTTCCCTGCCAACGTGATTGGAATAAATCACAAATACGCCGTTTTCCATGGCCCGGATCGGAACCATTTTTCGGCTGACAATGCTCCAGTCTATGCCACAAGCTGTTGGCGCTACGATAATGTCGGCTCCGGCTCTGGCACAGGCTCGTGCGGCTTCGGGAAATTCGATCTCGTAACAAACCAGCAAGCCAACCGTAACGCCACTATCCAAAGTGAAAATGGTTTTATCATCCCCCGCCACGAACAAGTCTCTTTCATAATCTGACGGGAACAGGCGCTTGCGATGATTGCCCAGATGTTTTCCACTGGGCGCAATACACAGTGCTGAATTGTAAATCGCCCCATCAGCCAATTCCGGGTATCCATAGACAATAGATACAGCGTTGCGCGCAGCGACCTCCGCCATGGCTTCTGCAAAAGGGCCATCTTCCGGCTCAGCATATTTTTTTACGTTTTCCGCAATGCCAAATCCCGATAAGAACAGCTCGGGACAAACCACCAAATCAAGCGGCTGTGCGGCCAAAGCAGCGTCCAGCCTCGCCAGACGCTCAAGCGGGTTGGATGTGCGTGTGTCAGATTGAAAGAAACCAGCTTTCATAGGCCGTATTAACCAGTAATCAAAAGTTTCCGAGGGTACTCCGTAAGATACTCAAATCCGGTTTCGGTAACAACAATTGAATCCCCGATACGCCCGCCTGTTTCTCCATCAATGGAAATACCACCATCAACAGCGAAAGTCATACCGGCCCGTAGGATGGTTTTATCCCCTTCTTTCAACTCCGGGGCCTCCAGATAGGAAACACCGATAGAACGACCCGTTCGATAGCAAGGCGAATAACCGCTGGCGGCGTAAGATGCTGAGGCAGCGGCGGCAACATCTTCGGCAACAACACCTGCGCGAATAACAGCAATGGCGGCTTGCTGCGCCGCAATGGCCGCTTCCTGAACACGCGCAGCTTCTTCACCGACTTCTTCTATAAAGAACATCCTATCGAAGCCGAGTTTGTATTGCTTGAATTGTGCCATGTTGCAAAAGCAGAAATACACCGGATCACCCGTCATATATTCCTTCACGTTGGCCCGTCTGTGAACCATGGAGACATCCGTGCCACTTTGCAGAATTTGCAGGTTGGTTATCATGGGCGAGATAAAAGACTCCCAACCCTTATCTGTCAAAAATCCAGCAGCCTTTCGGGTTCCGGCATTGATCACGGCAAGGGCACTTTCATATTCTGGCACTCCCACAGCGAGGGATTCATGCGCCGCTTTCATCATAGCCCCGGCAATCTGGCCAGCTTCACGCATAACGTCAATTTCTTCAGGCGATTTGACCACCCGCATGGCACCAAGAACCGTGCTTATGTCTCGTAATTTTGAAGACGGGTATTGATCATCAAAAAAGTTGCGGACGATGGCTGGAACACTATTTGTTTCAATGTAGATATCGCCTGGATCATTGCCCAAAACCTTGGACAGAACATTTATCCAGTGATTGGCACCTGCGTCTTCCCAGGTATGGATGTTTTCCACCCAGGTCATGGCGGCAACCATTTCACTTTCCATGAGCGGCGTCAAAACGGCAGGGTCTTCATCCGGACGTACAAGCAAAAATGTCGGTCTGCCAAATTCAACACTGAGATACCCCCAAAACCCGGCGAGATAAGCAATGGATGCTTCATCGGTCAGGATAGCGAGGGCGATGCCCTCATCTTTCATTCTGCGCTGGAATTCAGCGGTGCGTCTTTTGGCGAGATCAAGCATGATTGTGTTCTTTCATTAAAGTTGATCTGTATACAGCTATTGAAAATACTGCTCAAAATCAAGGCTAAACTGATACTTAATGATGAATTTTAATCAAGCTGTATACAAAATCAATTTTTCGCCATATATTCAGATTCATCTGAAACAGGATAATTTCGATGCCGGACAACAATCATACCCACCCTGAAATTCAATTTGACGAAGGTCGCCACTGGCGAGCCAAAATCGGCTATGTCTTGCTGGCAACGGAGCAAACCATTAGCGATGATGTCTACACCCTGAAGCCCACAGGTGTCGGCGTTCACTTTGCCCGCGCACCTATTCCTGATAGCATCACCAATGAAACGTTGTTGGCTCAGGCAGATCATCTTGCTCCTGCCGCCGCAACCATCCTGCCTGACGGATCACTGGATGTTGTCTGCTATGGCTGTACATCGGGCAGTCTTGTCATTGGAGAAGATCGGGTTTTCAGCGAGTTGAACAAAGGGGCTCCTGGTGCCAAGGCAACATCCCTGATTACGGGCGTTCTTCGGGCATTGCGCACAGTGGGTGCCCATAAGATCGTTGTCGCAACACCTTATCTGGATGAGATCAACCAGGCTGAAGCGATTTATATGAGGAAAGCCGGATTTGATATTTTAAGCATAACGGGCTTGAACATTGAAAAAGACAGCGAGATGGTTCGCGTCGCTCCAGATTATATTGCCGAGTTTGCAGCCAGTATCGACAAACCAGATGCGGATGCAGTGTTCATAAGCTGTGGAGCACTCAGAAGCCTAGATGTTGTTGAACAACTGGAACAACGTTTGAAGAAGCCTGTTATTTGCAGCAACCAGGCCATGATTTGGGACACTCTGCGGTTGGCAGACATCAACGACAAGATAAATGGCTACGGCAGCCTGCTACGAGATTTCTAATTTCATGAAAACAAAACAACCGGCAGCTCGGATAGAACTTTCCGCCATCTATAGTGAATTACGCGATCGCATATGTCTTTTGCAATATGCACCTGGAACACGACTGCGCGAGGAACAAATTGCAAAAGAGTTTGGCATAAGCCGAACCCCCGTTCGTGAAGTGATACAAAAACTTTCTTTTGCAGGCTTGGTGACGTCAAAAAACGGTATTGGCACAATCGTCACAGAAATGGATTCCAGCAAGTTGCTCGAGATCTACACATTGCGCTCAAAGTTGGCGACCATGATTGGTGAGCTCACCCCGAACGATTGCCAACCGGAACAGGTTGCAGCTGTTGAGAAACTATTGGATAGAGCACGTAACTTGAAAGACAGCCTTGAAATTCGCGATTACTGGATGATTAATCACGAAATGCATTTCATCATTTCAGAGTTGATCGGCAACGCGCCATTGCGTGAAATGTGGGATCATCTGTATTTTCAGGCGGCACGCTTCTGGTACGATGTCACGCGTACAGACGTTAAAGACGTTGCCGACTCTTTGCACCGGGAAATTGAAGACATTCTGATTGCTTTAAGAATGAATGATATTGCCGCTATCGGCTATATTGAACGTAATTATATCACATACGGCCTGCGGAAAATAAAAGTACACTACGGTGAATGTGAATTAACACATAAAATAAGAACAAAATGACACAGTATCTGAGGAGAACACCTTAATCGTAAATCTAACAGCTTTCCAAGTCTGCATAGCCCCAAATAGCGATCGTGTAATGAGACTACCAATGTGCCGCTAATAGCCGAGACTATTAAAAAAACGGGACGGAAAAATTATTAAAATAATGGTTCAAATCTCGGGCTAATGTTAAATTATTATTACGGTATGAACGGCTTGAACGAACTAATATTTAGAAAAATATACTGGCTTAGATTTTTCAATAGCCTCAGCCAGAAGCAGACGTTTAAAGATTTTTCAGACTTCGGATTCTCGTAAACGTACAGATATTTCCAAGTACTGCCTTACGGCGGTTAAAGAATCGATTAAATCAAAAATTCTCTATTTCGCATCAGGTTCCTTGGAACACCATCTTATCTTATAATGACTGATGGCCTCTCTGGCATCAAACCTCTTGGTACTGTTCCGTATTCGAACAAAATACTCCGCCTTGTCTCCATTCAACAAATATGTTGGTTCGTACCCACGCTCTACTTTCACAAGATAAATAGTTTTCCCCGACACATTTGTGAATTTACAAGTTAGAAAAGAATCCACAGCTGCGCCTTCTAAGTATGTCGAAATCATGTTGTTGAAAATTTTTTGAAAATTATCCTCCTTAGGTTTCTTAAGTGTAGTGGTTCAGACTTGATCTGACAGTTACCAGATTTGAGGCAGCGTCTGTCAGGTCAGATTTGGTCTACAAATTTTTCCTTCCAGATACTTTTGCCGCCCTCCAGAGTCTGCATAGGCGTTTTTCCCTCGCAGATTTT
>JABJOR010000379.1 GCA_018664265.1 Rhodospirillales bacterium | reverse complement strand
TCATTCGAGCTGTGGCCCACACTGGAAGAAGAAAGCGGGCAGAGTTGCGGTTTCCATCCTACTGGCGGCATCTACCTTATTCGTTCTGAGGAGCAGGAAACGGCCTCAAAAATTGCCCGGTCTCGCGCCCGTCGTCTGGGTATTGAAAGCGAATTTATCTCTCTGGCGGAAGCCCGCGAGATGGCACCAATTCTGAACACCGATCCGCTACGCTCCGTATTGTATGAACCACTGAAAGGCCATGTTGATCCAGCCAGTGCAACCCAGGCATTTGCCAAGGCTGCGCGTAATATGGGCTCAACTGTTTATCGTTATACAGAAGTCATGGAGACCAATCCACGTGCCGAAGGTGGCTGGGACGTTGTCACCAACAAGGGCACCATTGCCTGTGACGTGCTGGTGAATGCGGCGGGCTTATGGGGCCGCGAAGTTGCCAGAATGGCAGGTATCGAGCTACCGCTATTGCCCGTTGAGCACCATTATCTGGTGACCGAGAGCATTCCGGCTATTGAAGCTATGGAAAAAGAATACCCCACAGTATCCGAGCCTGAATCCGGGTGGTATTCCCGTCAGGAAGGCCAGGGGTTGTTGCTCGGAGCTTACGAGAGCACTTGTGTACACTGGGCTGTTGATGGAACACCGCTGGATTTTGACCACGAATTGCTGCCGGATGCGCTGGAGCGTATGGAGTGGAACTTCGAGCGCGCCTGTGAAGTTATGCCGGTGATTGCTGAATCCGGTGTCCGCCGTGTGATTAACGGGCCGATGATCTTCTCGCCAGATCTTGGCCCCTTGCTTGGCCCGTACCCTGGATTGCCGGATTATTTCTGTGCTGCGGGTGTGATGACGGGCTTTAATCAGGGTGGTGGTATTGGTCGCTCGCTGGCGGAATGGATTATTGAAGGCGAGCCCGGCCTCGATATCAACTGTTGGGATGTGGCTCGTTTTGGCGATCATGTCAGCAAGTCTTACGTTCATGACCGGACCAAGTATTTTTATGAAAATCGCATCAAGCGTATTCATCCATACGAAGAATTTACAGCAGGCCGCCCGGTTCGCACGTTTCCGATCTATGATCGCCTGAAAGCTGCCGGGGCCGTCTTTGGGGAAAACTACGGATGGGAAACACCATTGTGGTATGCCCGCGAAGGTGAGACGGCGGAAGATGTCTATTCCTATAAGCGCGGCAACTGGTTTGACGCTGTGGGCGAGGAATGCCGCGCCGTGCGTGATGGTGCTGGCTTGTTTGAAATTTCCACCTTTGCCAAATACGCCGTCATGGGTGAAGAAGCAGAAGACTGGCTCAATATGATTTTGGCTAACCGTGCTCCATCAAAGATTGGCAGCACGAAACTGAGCCCTATGCTCAGCCCCAATGGCAAGGTGATCGGAGACTTTACCGTCACAAAACTGGCGGAAGGCGGGTTTATGATGCTCGGTGCCGGGGCTATGCAGCGTTATCACATGCGCCACTTTGAAGAACTACTGCCCTATGATGGCACAGCCGATATTGAAAATTTATCTCCGGCCTGGACCGGGTTGATGCTGGCTGGACCGAATGCACGGGCAATTTTGCAGGCGATTACGGATACAGATGTTAGTGGTAATGCCTTCCCGTTCCTGAGTGCCAAGATTATGGCTGTGGGGAACGTGCCGGAAGCCATTGTTGCCCGCGTCTCGTTCACAGGCGAATTGGGTTATGAAATATACTGTCCGTCAGAATATCAGCGCACCTTATTTGAAGCCCTGACAGCGGCGGGAGCCGAACATGGTCTGCGCCTGACAGGTTCACGTGCCTTGATGTCCTTGCGGTTGGAAAAGGGCTTCCCGAGTTGGGGGGCTGATCTGTCACCAGATTATAATGTCTTTGAAGCGGGCATGGAGCGCTTCATGCGCCTTGATAAGGATGGCTTTGTTGGTCAGGAAGCGGCGCTGGATGCTGCAGATGAAACACCCTCAGTGAAGCGTGTTACGCTGGTCATTGACGCCGATGATGCAGATGCCTTCGGTGGCGAAGCTGTTTACATTGGTGATGATTACGCAGGATATGTTTCTTCCGGCGGGTATGGTCATTGTGTCCAGGAGAGCCTTGCTCTGGCTTATCTGAAGCCGGATATGATTGAAGAAGGCCTGGCGTGCAGCGTCGACATTCTGGGTGAACAACGCCCGGCGATCATGACCATGATACCCCGGATCGATCCCAATGGGTCACGTATGCGGAGCTAATGAAATAGGGAAAAATGGTGCTGTATCGGCAAGATAAGCTCCCATATACTCCCGCCCATGATAGAAGATAATAAATCTCAGGAAAAAATAACAATTCGCAAAGAGCTTAAGGCTCATTTGATAATTGCTCTACCACTGGCGGCGGCGTACCTCGCTGAAATAGCCATGGTGCTGACCGATAATGCCATTGTCGGGCATCTCGGGGCGTTGGAGTTGGCCGGTGTAGGATTGGCAGCTAACGCGGTATGGGAATCTTTGGTCTTTGCCACATCTATTGTTGCCATCGTCGGGGTGCTGGTTGCCCAAGCCCATGGTGCAAAAAACCATAATGTTATCGGGCATCATGTTCGTCAAGGGTTCTGGGTCGCAGTCGCCTTCAGTATTCCAACCACCGCATTGTGCTTCTACGCAACAAGTTTACTGGGACTGACAGATCAAGATCCAAAGGTTCTGGTGATT
>JABJOR010000378.1 GCA_018664265.1 Rhodospirillales bacterium | reverse complement strand
TTATAGTATATTCACGGTGGTCTCTGTACTTAATACCTGTTGACCTAACCAAACAGGCGTTCCATTCTCCATCACATGTTTATATTCGACATGATAAATGGGGAGGCTGGTTTTGACCCCATGATTGTTCTACTGGTCGCCATGCTGGTCGATACTTACATCGGCTCTTTCCAGTTTTCTTTTCATGCTGCTATCCACCCCGCAAACCTTCTCACGCGGTTGATCAATTTCTTTGATCAGCGTCTGAACCGCGACAAACGGTCCGAACGGGCCCGGCGTATTCGCGGATTTATCAGTGCTATGCTTGTCATTCTCATTTGCATTATTGCAGGCGGAGCCATCGCCTGGATTGCCCGCAATCATGAATGGGGATGGATTTTGGAATTTTTCGTAATTGTTACCCTGATTAACCAACGCGGCCCCTTTGAGCAGGCCAAAAAGGTTGGAAGAACCCTTCGCGATGGCAGTCTGGAAGAAACGCGCATCGAGCTATCTAATCTGGCAAAACGCGACCCATCGCAGTTGGATGAGTATGGCATAGCACGCACCGTCATTGAATCCCTGGGGCGGAATTTTTCGACGAATATTATAGCCCCTGTGTTCTGGTATGTGCTGTTTGGCCTTCCCGGCCTGTTGGTCTTCAAGGCCATCAATATAATGGATACCCAAATCGGACACAAAGACCCCAAGTATCAGGCCTTTGGATTCTCAGCAGCCCGCATTGATGATATCCTTAATATCTTCCCGTCCCGGCTGGCTGGACTTTTTTTATGTATGGCAGCCGCCTTTACGCCAACAGCAAATCCGCTGAAGGCCTTTAAGATTATGCTGCGGGATGTGGCCAAACACCGCTCTTTAAATACCGGCTGGTCAACCAGTGCCATGGCCGGCGCACTTGATTTGGCATTAGCCGGGCCAAAACGCTATCCAGGCAGGGTCGTCAAAGATCCCTGGATCGGCGATGGCTCCGCCAAGGCTACACACAAGGATATTCGGCGCGCGTTATACCTGTATGCAACGGCCTGCCTGATTAACGGTGCCTGGGTCGCCGCCATTGCTGTCATCCGATTTGATCTGTTACCTGGCAATTAATTTGACATTACTACGCTATAGTTATAATAGTTCTTTAGCGAGTAATACGGGGAACTAATTGCACATGGATTACATATCAACTTCTAGTACTAGGCTCAGTACTAATTGCTTCCATGTAGCGTTTACTCTTAGATTTATTGCAATTCTGGCAATATTGTTATCCACAACGGGATTGGCAAGAGCAGAATGCCCGGACTTTCCTCAATCCCAATGGTGGAAGACGTTGAGCCACGACGCAGTAAATAAATACGTCCAGGCCAAACACGGCGGAGACTGGACTAAATATATCGATAAGTGGGAAAGACAGTATCAGACTGTTAAAAATATCTATGACAAAGGCTCGGCTATTGTTATAGGCAAAGATAGAATCAAGGTTGCAGGCGAAAACCTCAGAATCTATGTAGACAAGATCAAGCTTCGCGTCGAAGTCATCCACTGTCTGTCAAAAGAAGTAAATAGCGCCCCAAGTGAAACAGGCTCAACACAAATGGTGTCAATCTCTGGTGATGGGTCTATTGATCCGGTCGCTGGTAAAGAAAAAGCCCGTGCAGCTGGATGTTTTGAATGCCATGGCGAATATGGAAGAGGGGGTGATAACCCGGCAGCCCCCCACCTTGCTGGACAAAACGATATCTATATCGTCAAACAATTGAAAGAGCTGCAAAAACTTCCCTCCGGTGGAACGAATACCTATGGGACAATTGAGCGCCACAACAAAGTCATGCGAGAAAAAGTTATAAGCCTGAATGACTCTGATATCTGGAATTTAGCTTCATTTTTCTCAAAACAACCTTGCCGGTCCAGCACCGAGGCTAATTATGCACTGGATATGCCGGAAGCCGCAAAATCTTGCATGAAATGTCATGGAAATAATGGCGTAAGCGTTTTTCCAGAAGTGCCCAACATTGCAGGCCAAAAAGAAAGTTATCTAACGGCCCAAATCAAAGCCTTTCGCAAAGCAGCCCGCGAAACAGGTGATACTGGCGATAAAGATATTCGCTACCATTATATCATGTCGATGAAAGTGAAGGACCTGAACATTCGGGAAATTCGCAACGTGAGCAAATACTACGCTTCACTTCGTTGTGAGTAAGTTTTCGCTTTATGGATTGAGTGCGGCGCGAAGACTGTCAGCAG
>JABJOR010000377.1 GCA_018664265.1 Rhodospirillales bacterium | reverse complement strand
TGCTCAAGAACTCGCGAAACCCCTGGGCTTCTATGACATCCAACCACTTCTCACATCGATCCTTACCCATCTCAGCCTGTTCTTTACCTTTGCGTCCACTATTGGTAAACACCTCTTCAGGAAACAAATTGCCCGCAATCATCTGAGCCCCATGGAACAACAAAGCGTGGTTCTCAGAATCAAAACACATGGCATCATTGCCAGGTTCGTCGTGCCAATATCGAAAGTTCAGCACCGTCTCTTTGATGCGATCCCGTTCTTTCTGCGTTAATGAATCGCCGTGATATAACCGTAAGATCGCTGCCAATGGAAAATCTGCACAATCGGGGCGACCATCAATCCAATCCAAAGCTTCAAACAAAACCGACTCATCTTCCTCATGTCGTTCACCCAAAGTATGTCTCGCCAAAACGGGCATCGCCCCACCACGGCCTCGGCTAACACGACTTGCAATATCACGTAAGATAGCATCCTGATGGGCTTCAAGAGAGGGGGCATCTGATACCGCAATGGTTTGATTCACGGGCAGTTCAAACACACGCTTCAACGTTTCACTCTCCAACACCAAATTAACCTCAGTACGTGCCACCGCACCCATCACCACACGATTCGTTCCTGCGGGCCACGCAAGTTCTTCTCCCTTAATTTGTGCTACGGCATCAAAAGGTGCTGGCTCCCTCGAACACAACGCATCTTGTCCGTCGGCCTTAATGCTGTTTAACCAGCGATCTGCCTTCACAGCTTGATCAGTAAATGCATCTTCTCCAGGAATAACAATTTTCAGCTTTTCTGCACCTTCTAAAATTTGAATGCCATACAGCACGCGCGTATCGCGTACCCCAAAAGCCTGCAACCGCACACACAGTCGATTGCAACCTTTCTTTAACGAGATCGTACTTTCCGTCGTATCCAGGTCATTGCGGTGACCGGAGGGAACGTGTCCCATGGTTTTTGTCTTGAGCGGAATCGTAATCTCCGTCGCATCGGGATACATATACTGCGGCACGTTATGCCGACTCACATGCGCGCCATTCACCCACAAATCAGACGCGCCGCACGACCAAAAACGCGCCTTTAATTCACAATCTTCCGACACTTCAACATCCGTGGCCCCATAGAGATTCAGCACCGATAAATCGTGGTAAAAGCTGCTGCGCTCCACAAAAATGTTGGCACCAGGATCGTAATAGGCCCACTTTTCACCACGTGGCCCGAGCGCACCCAACGCAACACCTTCGGGCGGAGACTCAATTGTTTCATCCACCGTAGCCGCCCGCAACTCGTTATCTCCACCTGGAGGACCATCATAATCTTCTACATACGTTCCTGCCAAAACCCAGTGTCGGATATAACCCGATTCATCACACGAAAACATCTGTTTTGAAGGTTCCATTCATTGCTCCCTTTCGTCGTTCACAACCACCCTAAAATCTGTTGCCGAAAACTTACATAAACGAATTTTCTGGATCTACGCACACATACAAATCGATTCCACAGTTTCGACATGCTTGACATATACTGATAGCTTGCCCATGTTATCAAATCCCAGTTGACAACAGTCTTGCTTGGGTGCCCCTAAGCAACGCCCGAAGAGAAGCATGAGCCTATCAAGCCACCAACAATTGCTCAGGAGATTGAACCCAATGATTGACCTGTCCGATACGGACACAGTGCGCGAACACAGTCCCTTTCTCATTGCGCATCGAGGAGGCGTAATCGCCCCGAATGCACCTGAAGGTTCTCTTGCTGCCATTCGCTTGGCAGCAGAACACGGGTATCGCATGGCTGAACTCGACGCGCAGGAAACAAAGAACGGTGAACCCGTGGTGTTCCATGACAGAACTCTAACGAGGTCCTGTGGTATGGATACGGAAATTCGAGACCTTACTTCGGATGAGGCCAGAGCAATTGTCTACCGAGCGAGTGACCAGCATATTGCAACATTGGATGAAGCATTGGCGCTTTGCAGTTCACTGAATCTGTGGGTCATGTTAGACATTAAAACCTTTGATAACCCACCCAATTCAGAGCAATTCTTTCAGCGAATCAGTGACCTGCTTCAAGTGCACAACCTAACGCGAACCACGGTCACAATCTCAGGACATCATTTGACCCAAAAGCATCTGGTCGGCAAAGTATTATTCAGAGTAACCAACGAAGAATTCAAAAAAGTTCAAGATGGCGCGTCGGTTCCTCTGAATCATAAGTTCTGGTTCGGCCTCCCCGAAGCACTGCCAAGCGAAATGGTTTCCAAACTGCAACAAAACGGTGCGCTGGTGATGCCCGCCATCAACACATTTCGCTATCCAGCACACGCAGACCGTGAACTGGCGCATCAGGATATAGAGCGACTTCTTAATGCTGGCGTAGACGGGTTCCAGATCGATTCCATCTATGAGGATCTCTTTGCAAAGAAGAAATAGGTGAACCAATCGGCAAATACCCCACAGGACATGCTCGAATAGCCGCTACAGTCTCCCGACCTCTCATATACGTATACTGAACATCTTCTGTGGCTCACTTCTCCAGCACGTCGCCGCGCAACACCTGTTTGCCATCAATCGTAAAAGACAACGTGCCATCAGCTCCAAAAACCAGCACATCCTCCCGATCACCATACGCAACAGTAACCGTCTGAGCTTCTGCATCTTGTACAGCAGAAACCTCACGTACCTGCGATTTCTCAGTATTTGACACAGCCTCTAACACAGCGGCAAACTGCACCGACTTTCCCTCGCGGGTTATCATTGCCATGGGTATGCGTTCTAAAACCGTCTCGCCGGGGCCATCGGCGGTCAATAC
>JABJOR010000376.1 GCA_018664265.1 Rhodospirillales bacterium | reverse complement strand
TATTGCTGTTTGTTCCAAAAGATCGGTGCGTCAGAATGGCCTTTATTAGGGCCGACTAATTAGATTATTGCCCTGCTCAGCCATAGAAGCCATTGCACATCTCATTCCACGCAATGCTCGCTTGCCAATCGGCCCTGATTTTATGACGACAGCCGGATCGCCATTATCATCAATGGTTTGATACTGAAAACCCTCAGGATGGTCATGATAATTATCAGGCATCATTTCCAGAAACGTATCCATCTGAACGTGCAAGAATGGCTTTTTTGCTATTTTTTGCATCTCTTTGGCGATAGAACTTTTCCCGGCGCTTCCTTCACCATTCAACACGATGATTTTAACTGTTTTGTTCAATGCTCACCTGCGTCCAAAAACATAACCATAAAATGGGTCATGGAATACACTTATTGCAGCCACGTTGACAAATGTGCACGGATACTTTCATCCATGCGTGCATCAAATTCTTTCATCAATTTTTCTATCAAATTAAAGAGTGCCTGCTCACGTTCATTCACGCTGGCTTTTTCAGGTACCGTAACGGCTCTGACCACGCGTGCCTTGGCATTACCTTTTGACATGCCATTTGCTGATTGAAGCTCTATAACGGCCTCAACCGAGGCTTCATATCGCAATGCCTGCTCATTGGTGAAATAGGCCGTGAAATTTCCGTCCGTATCCAAAGCTTGTTCAGTAACCCCGGCGTCAATAATAATAAATCTGGCAGTCCCGCCCACACTGACATTAGAGGCAGCAAGCCGGTCCGAAGCCCAACGGCGCAGAACCTGTATGGGAGGCTGCTTCATACGTAATTCTATACGGGGAGAACTTTGCGAGGGTGTGAATCTCTCTTCAACAGCAATCTGACTGATATTCAGCTGGTAAGGTTGCATATGAGAAAACGTTATTTCCGGAACGATGACGCTGGAGCGACCGGCACACCCTGCCAGCATCCCTACACCAAGAATAAAAAATGCAAAGTTTCGTGCGATCTTCATGTTCATACTGATCCTGTTTTTACAGTTTACAACACCGGAGCTATCTTAAAGTGTTTCACGCAAAGAAGCCATGTCTTCCCGGCTATAATGATACCCTGTTTTACAAAATTCACAGACCACACTGATTTTATTGTCTTCATACAGGCCTTCCATCTCTTCACTGGAGAAAGACGCTAATGTCTGACGAACCTTGGATTCAGAACAGCGGCATTTGTTTTGCACAGGGCTGGCATCATAAAGCCGCACGCCATCTTCATGAAACAGGCGGAACAGTAAATCAGCAGCCGGCAAATCGTCATCAAGCAACTCACGCGGTGAAACACTGCTCATGAGAGCCACTGCACGACGCCAGTCTTCTTCTGAAATCTCATCTTCCTTAACAACCCCGCTTTCATTGGGCAGTTGCTGTATCATCAACGCGCCGGAAACCTGACCTTGTTCTTCGGCCATGGCCACCATTGCTGTGCTAAGCTGTTCTGATTGCTGGAAATACTGATGGGCGCAATCTGCCAGAGATGTACCAGCCAGTTCTGTTAGCCCCTGATAACGTTCCGTATCCTGCCCCTGATCCACACTGAACGCCAAATACCCGACACCTAGCAATCGCATCAAGGTAGGCTCGCCTTCCTGAGCCATAATTTCACTGAGCTTTTGTTCATCAAAGATAGCGTAACACCGGAAATCCCCGGCGCTGGTGACATCTGCCATCAAGGTACTGATTGGGCCGTCGCTTTTTGTTTGCAGGATAAAAACCCCCTCGTACTTCAGGGAGCTTGCCAGAATTAAAGCAACAGCGACCGTTTCCCCCAACAAACGAGAGACAACCGACGGGTAATCATGTCCCGCCAGTGCCTGGTTTAATGACGGGCCCAGGCGAACCATGCGACCACGCAGGGCAACACCGTTCTCCTGTCCTTCTACCTGGAAGGGCTGGATGAAATCTGTATGAGCCGTTATTTCAGTCATTACGCCTTAACCAACCATGCTCCAGACCAGAATACCCTTCTGGGCATGCAAGCGGTTCTCCGCTTCGTCCCAGACAACGGATTGTGGTCCATCGATAACGCCGTCGGTAACTTCTTCACCGCGATGAACTGGCAAGCAATGCATGAACAAGGCATCAGGTTTGGCTTTTGCCATCAACGCTTCATTGACCTGAAATGGCATAAACAGATTATGCGCATTGGATACATCATCACCCATGGAAATCCAGGCATCTGTGATGACTGCATCTGCGCCTTCAACAGCGCTATTGGCATCATTGGTTTGAATAATTTTAGCACCATTTTCCTCTGCCCACGAAATCACGCCAGGATCAACTCGGCGATCATCAGGGGTGGCAAGGTGTAAGGTGAAATCAAACCGGGCAGCGGCTTGCGCCCAACTGGCTGCAACGTTGTTTCCATCTCCGCACCAGGCAAGTGTTTTCCCGCCAATGGTTCCACGGTGTTCTTCGAAGGTCATGATATCTGCCATCAACTGACAGGGGTGTGTATCATCCGTCAGGCCATTGATAACCGGAACCGTGGCATATTTGGCCAGCTCATCGAGCTTATTGTGGTCATTTGTGCGAATCATAATTGCATCAACATAACGTGACAGAACGCGTGCCGTATCAGCCACAGTTTCACCCTGCCCCAATTGGGATTCATTGCCTGAAAGAACGACAACACTGCCGCCCAGTTCCTGCATCCCGACCTGGAACGAAACCCGGGTCCGGGTTGAAGGTTTCTCGAAAATCATGGCAAGGGTTTTGCCAACAAGTGGCTGAGCATTATGGCGCTCATGCTTATAGGAAACGCCAATATTCAGGATATCACGCATGCTGTCATGACAGAATTGATCCAGATCCAGAAAGTGACGGATTGGTGCTTTATTATTGTGCGGCATTTATTTTATCCTTCAGCGCCTAAAGATTGGCAGGCATTATCTATAATCGTAATCGCTTCATCAATTTGATCCTGAGTAACAATCAGCGGCGGCACAAAGCGAACAACATTGTCGCCTGCAAGGGCTGTCAACAATCCGAGTTCAAACAATTTTCCATTCAGGATAGCATTCTTGCCTTCTTCAACGCACTTGAGGCCGAGCATTAACCCCATACCGCGAACATCTGCAAGCAAGGATGGATACTTTGAAACCAAGCCCTCAAGCTGCCTGCGTAGATAACGGCCAGATTGTTCCACATGGCCCATAAAGCCGTCTTCCAGGACGATATCAAGAACCGCATTGGCGGCTGACATAGCCAAAGGATTTCCGCCGTAAGTCGTGCCATGGGTGCCTGCGCTTAAGGCAAGGGCAACTTTTTCCACGGCCAGACAAGCCCCGACCGGGAAGCCACCGCCGATGCCCTTGGCTACAGCCATTACATCAGGCGTGATGCCAGACCATTCATGAGCAAAAAACTTGCCAGAACGTGCTACACCGCATTGGACTTCATCAAAGATCAGCAGAATGCCAAATTCATCCGCTGTTTCTCGCAACGCTTTTAGATATCCTTCTGGTGCAGGTGTCACACCGCCTTCTCCCTGAACTGGTTCGACCAGAATGGCTGCTGTCTCTGGTGTGATGGCTGCACGCATTTCATTCATGTTCCCAAAGGGGACATGATCAAAGCCTTCAACCACCGGGCCGAAACCGTCCAGATGCTTGGCCTGACCACCCGCGGCAATCGTCGCAAGTGTTCTTCCATGGAATGCATTATTAGCACATATAACTCTGAAACGTTCCGGCGCGCCATTCGTGGCATGATACCGACGAGCGGCCTTCAGGCTACATTCAATAGCCTCTGCCCCTGAATTGGTAAAAAATACAGAATCAGCAAAGGTATTGGCAACCAGACGATCCGCCAGTTTTTCCTGGCCCGGAACCCGGTAGAGGTTGGACGTATGCCATAACTTGCCCACCTGGCTGGTCAATTGTTCTACCAGATGAGGGTGACAATGTCCCAAAGCGTCCACGGCAATGCCCGCCACGAAATCAAGGTATCGTCGACCATTGGTGTCAAACAGATAGACACCTTCGCCCCGCTCAAAAGCGACATCAATTCTGGCATAGGTCGGCATAACACTTGTAATCATGGTTTTCTCCAATCTGATTATTCTTGAATATATAAGTGCTCGAAAAAACGGAGGATTATCAAGATAGTCCAGCCCCCTGTCAATGAATGGTTTCGAAACAACAAAAAACGAATGTGACTGCACACATACTGTAAATTTCCAAACAAAAACTGAGTGAGAGTCTTGAAATAGTTGGTTCAAATATTGAAACATGCTATTGTACACATTCTAAATGAGGGGGGGATCATCTAGTATATAGGAGCAAGTAACTGGCGATTTTAAAGAAAGCCTGAGAAACAATGCTAAATCGATCGTTAAACAGCCGCATATTCATGATTTCCATTGGAGCAGCGGTTGCCATTATTGCGATTACTTTATCAAGCATTATGCAAGATCGCACCCGGTCTCTGCAGTGGTCAGAAAATCATTCTCACAACATTGCCCGAACAATGGCAGAGCATACAGCAAGGTCCCTGGACGCTGTTGATTTAACTTTACGGAGCATTAAAGAGCAAGCCGAGCGCGACAGACGCTCCACCCCCCGATCAGAACAAGAAATCATTACCGGGTTTGAAAACTATATCGCGTCATTCCCGCAAATACGAGGCCTCATACTAACAGATAAAAACGGTATTATTCGCTATACCGAACGCAAGAAAAGCATGGGCATGGATGTTCATGACCGGGGTTATTTCACCAACCACAAAGACAATGCAGACCTGGGCTTGCTAATCGGGAAACCCTTAAAAGGGAGAACGACAGGAAAATGGTTTTTTTCCACCAGTCGAAGAATTCTTGATAACACGGGAGAGTTTGATGGCATTACGATGGCTCTGGTAACCCAAAGTTATTTTGCAAAAGTATATGAGGCCACAGAAATCGAGCAGAATATCAGCCTTGCATATACATCCCTGGATGGAACCATTTTTGCAACGTCCCCAGGTTTTTCCGATGATCGTTCAGATGTCGCTGGTCAAATTGTTAATCTAGAAATCACCAACCCTGACAATGGTTCATTTACAGGCTCACCGTTTTCTAATGCTGCCCCCCGTATTATTTCTTACGTCAAAGTGCCCGGCACATCGATCTATATGGTTTCTTCCATCCCTGTTGATACAGCATTGGCTTCCTGGCACGACAGGACGCTTTATCTGGCCTTACAGGTAGGCGCTGCCCTATTGGTGCTTGCGTGGCTTACCTTTATTGCTTCACGACACTTTAATAAACGAGAAGAAGCAGAATCTAAACTATCAGAAATTTTCCATATCGCCCCTGAAGCTCTGATCATCATCAATGGAGATGGTACTATACAAAGATTCAACGAAGGTGCTGAAAGAATCTTTGGGTATGAACCCCATGAAATTGAAGGGAAACACTTTGATTTGCTCATGCCCGAAGGTTTGAGGAAAGCCCACGAAATATATGTCCACAACTTCAAGGCGTCAAAACAGAATCATCTAAATATGGACAGGCGTGATGACATCCTGGGGAGACGAAAAGATGGCACAGAATTCCCTGCTGCTGTTTCCGTATCAAAGCTGGATTCTAAAGCACAAACCATTTTTACTGTCATACTGCATGACATTACGGATCGCAGACAAGCTGAAGAAGATCTGAGGAATGCTTTGGTTAATGCTGAGCAAGCCAATCAGTCCAAATCAGAATTCCTTGCAACCATGAGCCACGAATTGCGCACGCCGTTAAATGCCATCCTTGGTTTTTCCGATGTTCTTATGAACCAGTATTTTGGTCCACCTGGTGCGGGGAAATACAAAGAGTATGCCAAAGATATTCATTCCAGCGGCGCACACCTTCTGGAACTTGTAAATGATTTACTGGATATTTCGACCATTGAATCCGGCAAGAAAATGCTCTCAAAAAACGATATCGACTTGGCCGAAATTATAAATGACTGCGCATGGACAGTCTCAAAATCTTGCAAAGATAAGAATATTAATCTCACCATATCTATCCCCGATGAACTTCTATCAGTTTATGCAGATAAAATGGCGATCCGGCAAATTTTGCTAAACCTGCTGTCCAATTCCGTAAAATTTACCCCGAATGGCGGCACGATTTCCATGAGTGCTGATACAGTTGAGAATGGCGTAAATATTAAAACAACGGACACAGGTATTGGCATCGATCCAAAATATCTGGCTGAATTGTTTAACCCGTATTCTCGTGCTGAATCTAAACCTTACACAGCAGTTGAAGGTTGGGGATTAGGCCTGTCTATCTCAAAAGCTCTTGTAGAGCTTCATGAAGGCAGCATTACGATTAACAGTGCTCCTGACAAAGGCACGACCATAGATATCTTTATTCCCCAATGACTTGATCGCCTTTTTATTAACCTCAAGCAATTGTACACCTTAAGGACCATATTAAATAATAGCTCTCTGATAAAGGATGCAAGGCAATGGGATCACAAGGCGAGAAAATTGAATTCACTGGCGCACAAGGCGGGAAGTTGGCGGCAAGACTGGACCTGCCAACGTCATCCATCAGGGCTTATGCGCTTTTTGCACATTGCTTCACATGTTCAAAAGATATCTTTGCAGCAAGCAGAATATCACAAGGTTTAGCCGATCT
The DNA here is from genome assembly GCA_018664265.1 of Rhodospirillales bacterium. Classification (GTDB taxonomy): domain Bacteria; phylum Pseudomonadota; class Alphaproteobacteria; order Rhodospirillales; family Casp-alpha2; genus JABJOR01. The sequence goes on along the minus strand of JABJOR010000376.1, from coordinate 5,703 downwards.
TGGAATCGCCGTCTTGCGCTTTGACTTCACAGGTTTGGGCCATAGTGAGGGAGAATTTGCCAATACCAATTTCACATCAAACGTTGCTGATTTATTGGCAGCCGTAGATTGGTTGCGACAAAATCGGGAAGCACCAGCCATTATAATTGGCCACAGTTTGGGGGGCGCTGCTGTGCTGGCTGCGGCAGGCTCTATTCCAGAAGCCAAAGCCATAGCCACCATTGGCGCACCGGCAGACCCTGCTCATGTTAGTCACAATTTTGGCAATGCGATTGAAGTAATCCTTGAAAATGGAGAGGCCGAAGTCAAACTGGGTGGGCGCCCCTTCACCATCAAACAACAGTTCCTTGATGACATTGCTGAACAAAAGATACAGAAAAGCATAACAACCATGCGCAAAGCCTTACTGGTTTTTCATGCCCCCATGGATAACCAGGTTGGCATAGACAATGCCGGGGTTATCTTTCAGGCGGCAAAACATCCAAAAAGCTTCGTGTCGCTGGATGATGCCGATCATCTGTTGAGCCGTCGTGAAGACGCCACGTATGTATCGCAAGTGATCTCATCATGGGCGACACGGTATTTGGATGAAGCCCGCCAAACAGCAGATATAACCGCCGCCGCCGGCACGGTTGTGGTCGCCGAATCCGGCAAGGGAAAATTTGCTCAAGCTGTTTCCGTTGGTGGCGTTCATGCAATGTTGGCGGATGAACCCGTAGATTATGGCGGCACCGACACAGGTCCCTCTCCGTATGACTTCCTGCTGGCCGGGCTGGGGGCATGTACATCCATGACCCTCAGAATGTACGCTGATCACAAAAACATTCCTCTGGAGCATGTTGCCGTTACACTGAAGCATGATAAAATCCATGCAACGGATTGTGAAACGTGTGAAACTCAGGACGGCAAGATTGACCGTATTGAACGCGAGATTGAAATTTCAGGAAACCTGGATGATGATACCCGTAAGAGATTACTGGAAATTGCTGATCGTTGCCCGGTTCACAAGACCCTGCATTCAGAAGTTGAGATCACGAGCCGTTTGAAGGAATAATTGAAATGGAACAACGTTTAAGCATGATCACATTGGGTGTTGCAGATTTATCGCATGCCAAATTTTTTTATGAAAACGTAGTCGGCTGGCAAGCCGAACCGGGGCCTTCTGAAATAGCTTTCTTTGATCTTGGCGGGACTGTCTTTGCTTTGTATCCCCATAAAGATATGGCAAAAGATATGAATATGGCGGTTTCACAAACACCTGCCACGCCCTATCAAGGCTATGCCCTCGCTCATAACGTTCGTAGTATTGAAGACGTTGATGCTGTTTTCTTCCAACTCAGGGATAACGGTGCAACCATCAACAAAGAACCGGAAAAAGCCTTTTGGGGAGGGTATTCCGGTTATTTTTCTGACCCCGACGGGCATATGTGGGAAGTTGCTTACAATCCGTTTTGGAAGATCAAGGAAGATGGCCGTATTTCTATGTCGCAGGATTAATACGAGTGCCTTGATGGAAAACCATTTTCCACTGGCCCTCATCCAGACGCCAGATCGAGCTTCGTAGTGTGGCAGATTCATCAATTTTATAGGTCACAAGAGAAACCGTTGGGGCAAGCTCTTTGACAGTAAAATCACGCGCAATATACTTCTCAAAACCTGTTTCGTGTTTCAGGGCCTGAATTATGGCTGTTTTGTCATACACCCGGCCTGAACTGCCAAATTCTGTAAAATCATCGGCAAGCAGTGCATCGACCAGTTCTGGAGAACACCGAACGACTGGATCAAGCAACCGCTCTTCCAATACTTTCAGGTCTTCCAGAATGCTCACTGTCTTAATCCTTCAGCTTATACCCAGTCGCGAACATCCAGTGACAGCAGAGCCATAAGATGAGGTTGACTATACACAACACGGCCACACCAATAATGGGGTCTGCATCGGCCTGACCAATGAAACCATAGCGAAACCCGTCAATCATATAGAAAAACGGATTAACGCGGGTAATGGCCTGTGCGATCCCAGGCAGGCTTTCGATGGAATAAAAAGTGCCTGACAAAAAAGATAGTGGCATCACGACAAAATTCGTAACTCCGGCAATGTGATCAAATTTTTCAGACCAAATTCCGGCTATGGTTCCAAACAATGATAACATCAGTGCTGCTGCAAAGGCGTGAAACAGAACAAAAACTATGTTGCTGATATGCAGATCAACAAAGAACGCCATAACAAGCGCAACGACAGTGCCAACCACCACTCCACGGGTCATTCCGCCAAGTGCAATGCCCGTTGTTAATTGATGGGCCGTAAACGGCGGCATCAAGGTATCCACAATATTGCCCTGGACCTTGGCTATCACCATGGATGAAGAGGTGTTGGCAAAGGCGTTCTGGGCAATCACCATCATGATCAACCCCGGTGCCAGAAATGTTGTGAACGGAATGCCGACAACCTCACGACCGCCACCACCCAGTGCCAGTGTAAACACGGCCAGAAATAGCAGTGTTGTAACAACTGGGGCGGCCAGTGTCTGTGTATAGACCTTCAAAAACCGACGCACTTCACGAACGTAAAGTGTCCACAGGCCGATCCAGTTGCTCATTTGTACAGGTGTCATGGTATCTCGATATATTATGCAGTAGATTGACTTGAACGGACACTATACAAAAAAAGCTGTGATGCAAAACGAAACCGACACACCAAAAGCAAAAGCCGCCAAAGATCGTAAACGTCTACCCAAAAAGGCGACCAAATCACATCTGGAGAATGCTGCACTCTATTATGTAGAGCGATTTTCAAGTACGGCTGAAAGCTTGCGTCAGGTCCTGAACAGGCGGGTCCACCGATCTGCCCATTATCATGACACGGATATTGAGGAAGGTTTGGACTGGGTTGGTGATATTGTTGAAAGATTTCAACGATCCGGGTTAGTAGATGACAGGCTTTTCGCCCAGGCCCGTGCACGGTCCTTGCTACAACGTGGTAACAGCACAAAAACCATCCGAATGAAATTATTTGCTAAGGGCGTGTCTTCCGAGTTGATTGATGATGCCCTGTCACTGCTTACTGAGGAAGCTGGTGAGGGTGGCACTGTAGAACAACAAGCTGCCCTTCGTCTCGCCAAACGGCGTCGGCTTGGCCCTTTTTGTGACCCTTCAAGACGCTCAGAAAATCGTGAAAAACATCTGGCAGCGCTGGCACGTGCAGGTTTCAGCTATGACGTTGCACTTCAAATTATTGATGCAGAAAACGCGGATGAACTGTTCCCTATCTAGGAAGAAAGCCTGATACTGATCCCGCAATTTAGGGACACTATAAAAGACTCTTTCGAAAGAAACTTGACTGACCAGTCAGATAAAAGTAAGCATAAATAAGGATTCCAAATAAATACAAATGCTCGAAATACAGGGAATGCTCTGTGAGCTTCTAAAAGGAAATAAATCATGAGTAAATCACTCCCCACACATGCCCAAACAGTGATTATTGGCGGTGGGTCAATCGGTTGTAACACAGCTTATCACCTGACCAAGCTGGGTATGAAGGATGTCGTTGTGTTGGAGCAAGGGCAATTAACGTCCGGTACCACATGGCATGCAGCGGGTTTGATCGTGGCTGGAGTGTTAGGTTCCGAAGCTGAGTGTGAAATTTATACCCACAGCCGTGATCTTTATGCCAGATTGGAAGAAGAAACTGGGCTTTCAACAGGCTTTCGCGAAGTTGGGTATATGCAAGTTGCCGTTAATGAAGAGCGCGTTCACGAAATGCGCCGCATTGCTCCTTTCATGCGCCGCAATGGTATCGACATTCATGAAATTTCACCCAGCGAGGCCCAGGAGCGGTTCCCCATTGGTGATCTCAGCAATGTTCTTGCCGCCTATTTCATCCCCAAAGACGGACGAGCCAACCCGGTTGATTTAACCATGTCACTCGCCAAGGGTGCCCGGATGGGAGGTGCACAATTTTTTGAAGGCGTAACCGTAAACGAGATCATAACCAAAAATGGTACGGCGACAGGTGTTCGCATGGCCTCTGGGGAGACGATTACAGCTGAAAACGTGGTAATCTGCGGGGGCATGTGGTCACGCCAGCTAGGCGCCAAAGCTGGCATTAACCTGCCACTTCAGGCTGCCGAGCATTACTACCTGATTACCGAGGATATCGAAGGTCTGCCAAAGGATTTGCCGATACTTGAAGACCCGTCCACCTTCACATACTACCGCGAAGAAATGGGTGGTTTGATGCTTGGCTTGTTTGAGCCTGGTGCTGCGGCTTGGAATCTGGATCATATTCCGGGTGATTTCTCATTCGGAGAAATTGACCCTGACTGGGATCGTATGATCCCCCATCTGGAATTAGCCTATAGCCGGGTTCCCTCGACTATCGATGTCGGCGTGCGCAAATTCTTCTGCGGGCCGGAAAGCTTTACCCCCGATTTAGCGCCCCTCGTTGGGGAAACGCCTGAACTGCGTAATTGCTTTGTTGCGGCAGGCCTGAATTCATTGGGCATTCTGAGTGGCGCAGGTATCGGCAATGTGCTGGCACACTGGATCGTCGATGGGTATCCCCCGGTTGATGTAACGGGTATCAACGTTAACCGCTTCACCAGATGCGAAAACACCCAAGCATTTCGCCGGGACCGTACACCGGAGCTTCTGGGCAAATTGTTTAAGCAGCATTATCCCAATGAAACATCGAAAACTGCGCGTGATGTGAAGCGCTCAGTTCTGCATGATCGCCTGCTGGCTGCGGGCGCTTACTTTACGGAAGGTCATGCCTGGGAAGTACCCGACTGGTTCGCCCCATCGCCGGAACAGGCAAAGATCGAAGAATACAGCTGGTTCCGCCAGAACTGGTTTGAATGGCACGCAGAGGAACACAAGGCTGCTCGTGAGGCCGTTGTCCTGATGGACATGACCCTGATGTCTAAATTCATCATACAAGGTCGCGATGCGTGCGCTCTTCTAAGCCGTCTGAGCTGTAACCAGATTGATGTCGAGCCAGGCCACATTGTCTACACCCAGTGGACCAATGAACAAGGCGGTTTTGAGGGTGATTTGACCGTAACACGCTTGGAGCAAGACAAGTTTCTGGTGATTTGCGGTGAGAATGCCCCCGGACATACAGAACAGCATATGCGCAAACATATGCGCGATGATGAATTTGTAACCATCTATGATGCAACCGCTGGCATCACCCAGATCAACATTCACGGACCTAAATCCCGTGATCTGATGAAAAAAGTTTCATTCACAGATATGAGCAACGAAGCGTTCCCGTATCTAGCTGCCAAACATATTGATATTGGCTATGCCGATGTGCTCGCTATCCGCGTGACGTATATTGGTGAACTGGGTTGGGAGCTTCATGTTCCTGCTCTTCACGCTGTTCAGGTCTACGATCAACTGGTTGAAGCCGGAAAAGAATTCGGCCTTCGCCACGCTGGCGTACAAACGCTCAGCTCACTCAGACTTGAAAAAGCCTACCGCGATTTCGGTATTGATGTTGATAACACCGACAACCCCATTGAAGCCGGCCTTGGATTTGCTGTGAAGCTGGATAAAGAAGGCGGCTTTATTGGTCGTGACGCACTAGCCGCGATCAAGGACAAGGGCGTGCCGAACAATCGCATGTTGCAATTCCTGCTCAAAGACCCGGAGCCACTACTCTATGGCAATGAACTGGTTTATCTGAATGGTGAAGAAGTTGGC
>JABJOR010000375.1 GCA_018664265.1 Rhodospirillales bacterium | reverse complement strand
TGTCCGTGTGGGAGAACTCCAAATGGGTTTTGGATCAGCATCTGGTACATCGCAAAGATCAAACAGGGTAAGAGATGTAAGCCGAATGACCGCTTGACCCGTGCTCGATCTGCCGTGAGTGTTTCTACGTAAAAATACAAGAACGGGCCCTGTAAAAATGGGAACCCGGCGTTGAGATTCATTATCGTGGGATTGTGTATCGGGAATTTGGCGTAGACAAAGTAAATCAGCGTGTGTAGCCCGATTAGGCTCAACCAAACACCCAGCATCTTGTCGGCTAACTGTTTTTGCCGTTTGCTGAAAAGCAATGAAGCCAGAAAGAAGGCCTGGATAGATGCAAGCAAAAGGATCGTGGTCATTGTGACGTCCAACTGTGGGCTTGGTTTCGTGAATGGATCGTTTCGGCGAAGCTCTCTTTATTTTATACTCATACAGCCCTTCAGGCAAATCAATTATGAATATCTGAAAGTGACCGATTGAATGATTGGCCACTTTTGTTTATGGGTTTGACGATGGTGGAGATTCTGCTATATTTTTACCCCGTTTATCGAAAATCTCAATAAAGGCATGATATGAATATCTTATTGATTACAAGTGATCAGCAACGGCCGGACGCGATGGGGTGTTTGAATGCCTCTGTTCATACGCCACATCTGGATCGATTGGCCCAAGAGGGTATTTTGTTTGAGCGCGCATATACGGTGAATCCGGTATGTACGCCTTCGCGGTGTAGTATGTTGACAGGGCAGTATCCTTCGCGGCATGGGTGTTTTCATGTGGGTACCAATTTGCCGACAGACTATGGGCCGACGGTTGCACATCAATTGTCTGATGTGGGGTATTCAACAGCACTGTTGGGCAAAGCGCATTTTCAGGCGTGTAAAGATCCTGCAAGTTTTGAGTCGGCACCTCGTATACATGATTTGGATTATTTTAGAGATTGGTCTGGGCCTTATTTTGGGTTCGAACATGCAGAACTGGTCATTGGGCATACGTCGGAACCCCATGCAGGCGGGATGAATTATGGCGCATGGTTATTGGATCAGGGAATAGATTTGAAGCAACATTTTGATATTCATGATTATGACCATTATGGGCCGTGGTCTTTGTCTGAGGAATTTCATGGATCGAAGTGGGTTGCCGATCGGTCTATGGCGGCGATTGATCGGGCAGTGGATGGCAAGCAGCCTTTTTTTGTGTGGGCAAGCTTTCAAGATCCGCACAATCCTTATGTGACACCAGAGCCTTGGGCTTCGATGTATCGGGGTGCAGATATGCCCACGCCTGTTGTGAAGAACGGTGAGATGAATGGCAAGCCGCCGTTTTATGAGGAACTGATGAATGGCAACTTTTATGGAGACGATCCAGATTTACAGGATCGTGGATGGGGTGATTGCAAGATTCGCCCCGCGTTGACTGAAGATGATGTGAAGCATGTGCGGGCCGTATACAATGGGATGGTGAGTTTGATGGACCATCATATAGGGCGTTTGGTGGCCCATTTGGAAAACCATGATCTGATGGATGAGACGTTGATTGTATTTACTTCAGATCACGGCGATTATTTGGGCGATCATGGTTTATGGGGCAAAGGATTGCCAACGTATGAATGTATGCAACGCGTGCCATTTGTGGTGCGACATCCACGGTGTGAGACACCTGGCGCAAAGAGTAAGGCGCTCCAAAGTTTGGTGGATTTGGAAGCGAGCTTTTTAGATGTGGCTGGTTTATCTGCTGGGATCAATAGCCAAGGTATATGCCAAACGGCTTCTTGGTTGCATGCTGAACAACACGCACGTGATTGGGCCTTAGTAGAATTTCGTCCATCACATGGTGATTTTATGCAACGGACTTATGTTGAAGGGCATTATAAATTGGTGCGCTATGAAAACCGAGCTTATGGTGAATTGTATGATTTGGAAGCAGACCCCCATCAATTTGTAAATCGATTTGACGATTTGGCATTACGTAACGTGCGAGATGAGGTGATGGGGCGGTTTGATGCACATAGGTTTCAAGAAGAAATTGTGCGTGAACGGATGGCGGTGGCGTGATTGTTTGAGTTTCATGAAAAAAATGCTGCTTGATTGAGCGGCATTTTTTGTTTATACAGCGTGTTGAGTTGTTTTCAAGTTTCTTTTTTTGGGAGACGGTTGTTTCTTCTTTGCTGGTTTATGATACGATAGCGTATATTTTATATAGGATTGTTTTGTGAGAAATAATATTTCAAATACGCATGAAACGAAAGAGGGTATTCAGATGGCAAAAAAAGTAAATGATGTGACGCAGTTGATTGGTGATACACCCGTGGTTCGTTTGAATCAAGTTGGGGAAGAGGGTGATGCAACGGTGTGGGCGAAGCTTGAATTTTTGAATCCTGGCGGCAGTGTGAAGGACAGGATTGGGTTGAGCATGATTCAGGAGGCCGAAGAACGTGGTGGCTTAAACCCCGGAGATACCATTATTGAGCCCACGTCGGGCAATACGGGTATTGGCCTTGCTATGGTGGCAGCTGTTCGGGGTTATAAGGTGATTTTTACGATGCCAGTAGCGATGTCTCAGGAACGACGAGATTTGCTTTCGGCTTATGGTGCAGAGCTTGTTTTGGTGGAACCCGAAGATGGACCGGGCATGACTGGGGCAGTGATGAAGGCAGAAGAATTGGCAAAAGAACATGGATATTTTATGCCGCAGCAGTTCAACAACCTTGCAAATCCTGCGGTGCATGAAAATACGACAGGGCCTGAAATCGTTGAGGCCTTTCAGGATACGGGGTTGGATTATTTTGTTTCTGGTGTTGGAACGGGCGGTACGATTACGGGAACGGGACGCGTGTTAAAAAAGCACTTTCCCAACATTAAAATTTATGCGGTTGAACCCAGCGGATCTCCGGTACTTTCGGGTGGGCAACCAGGGAAGCATACTATTCAAGGTATTGGTGCGGGATTTATTCCGGATATTTTGGATACGGAGATCTATGATGAGATTGTTCAAGTAGACGATGAAGATGCTGTGGCAGGAACGCAAGCTTTGGCCGCCAAGGAAGGGATTTTGGTTGGTAAGTCAAGTGGTGCAGCAGCTTGGGCTGCTTTGCGGGTGGCAAAAGATATGGGCAAAGACAAACATGTGCTTGTGATTTTGCCCGATACGGGTGAACGGTATTTGAGTACGAACTTGTTTAAGTAGATCATATCGGATTACGTTTAGAGATAGAATGGTATTTTGGGCCAGTGCCTCGAATGGCGCGTTATTTGGAATTTTCAATGCGCAATACCATGCAGGTCATATCATCATCTTGGGGTGCTGTGTCTCGGAAAAGATTTACTTCTAAAAAAATGTGATTGATGGTGTCTTCTGACGAGTGCGCTTGTCTACAGGATTGCTGAATAACAGTCTGTGTTTTTTCGTAGCCAAACTGATCGCCATTTTTGTTTTCGGCTTCGGCTATGCCATCAGAGCAGAAGATGAGATAATCACCGGGTGCAAGCTGGACGTCAATCTCTTCGTATTCGGTTTCGCTACTCACTCCTAAAGGGTAGGCATCAATTTGAATTTCATGCAGGCTACGGGTTTTGGCTTTGTAGTGATAAGGGTATGGGCAGGCTCCATTGGAAAAATGGAGGACGTGCGTGTCGAGATTGAGCTCTGCCATTGAAAAGCACACAAAAATGCGCTCCGTTAACAACCGATGAAGAATGCGGTTTAGGCGTTCTAAAAGTGCCTTTAACGATCCGCCCAATTCCATTTGGCTTTCGAGGATGCCCGAAAACATAACTACGGGGATGGCAGCTTCCATAGCATGGCCTGTTACGTCAGCCAAGGTAAGTGACAATCGATTGTCGTGGTGAAAATATTGATAATAATCACCGCCAACGTGATTTGCTGGTTCACATCGCCCAGCGAGATCAAGGCCTGAAATGGGAGGGCTATTTGCGGGCAACAACCCCATTTGCATATCGTGTGCGGTTTGGAGTTCTTCTTCCATTTCTCGCATCAGTGCTTGTTGGAGTCGATGTAAATCTCGGCGTTTCTGAATGGCATAATAAGAAACGATACACGTGATAATGAGAGAAAAACTCAGCCCACCCCAGAGCGCCATTTGGCGGTAGGGGGGCGTAATTTTTAGTTTTAGCGTTGCGGGCTGATCTGAATAGACCAGATCTCTGTCAATGGCTTTAACTTCAAATGTGTAATCTCCTCGTGGTAATTCCTGATATCTCACCCAAGAACGACCTGTTATTTGCCAACTGTCTTGCAAGCCTTTGAGGCGATAAGCAAACTTCATCTGTTCTGGTCGGGTTTTGTAGCTTTTGCCTTCAAAATGAATTGTAAAGAAAGATTGGGATGTTGATATTTCTAAAGATTTTATTGCACCGTGCGGCTGAAGTGTTAAAACGTCTGTGATCTGAATGCCCGGAATTGTATAATTGGGGCGAAATTTTGTCAGGCCATTCTCTGTGCCGAACCACAGATTTCCATGCCGGTCCTCAAGCAACCCTGCAACCATATTACTGCCCAATCCATCACGATTGCTGAGATTTTGAAATACAGCACCATCATAGTGACTGACTCCTCCCCCCCACGTGGCGAACCATAGATGTCCATGTCGATCTTCAATGATACGAAGGACCATATTGTAAGCGAGCCCGTCATGGATCGTAAAGTTTGTGAAGGATCGGCCATTGTATCGAGAAACTCCCTCGATTGTTCCGAGCCAGAGGTCCCCATGACTATCTTCCATTAAAGATAGAACCCGATTATGAATAAGGCCGTTTTTGGTCGTATAGGTCGTGAATTTGTTGTCCCTAAACCGGCTCAGACCATTACCCGTGCCGATCCACAGGTC
>JABJOR010000374.1 GCA_018664265.1 Rhodospirillales bacterium | reverse complement strand
TGCGGCATGTTTTTGACGTGGGACGATAGCCAGCGAATGACTCGAAGGCTCATCACCATACCCGGCAAGATAGGCTATCCCGTCGGCAGTATGATTTTTCCCGATATAAATCCCGTAACTCATAATTTTCCAATTTTTGTGACTGTTTTAAAAGCTGACTAACCCTATATTGATTATAAATTTTAATAAAACGTTCCCTGCATAAAAAGCAAAACAGGAAAAGCCATGAACCGCAGCATCGTATTGAAAAGCCGCCCCACAGGAGAAATGAGTACAGAGCATTTTGAGGTTCGTGAAGTCCAATCACCAGATCCCGGCGATGGTGACATCATGATCCAGTTGCAATACCTTTCGATTGATCCATACCTGCGCGGCAAGATGAACGATGGCAAAAGTTATACCGAACCCTTTGCAATTGGCGGCGTCATTGAAAACAGCGCCATTGGTCAGGTAATCGCAAGTCGCAATACTGCTCCTATCATGTGTGAGTTGGAATTATTACAGATTAACCCACTGGGGAAGCAGCCGGTTCATCCCATTTGCCATCTTCGCTTTAGGGGCGTCGGGGATTCTATACATAGTATAATCATATGATATGATGTATGGATTGCGGGGGGAAATTCGAGGCAATAAAATGGCTGAATATATTGGGACCAACCTACAGGTATCAATTCAAAAACGAATGCGAGAACGTCACGTTTGGATTGAAGATACTCCTGAAATCGCAAACGGCGGCAGAACTCTAAATTTCCTCGACCCAGATAAAATGGGGTGGAATAGAGTTGGGGACTTAACGCAAGAGGACGGGGTTGCCGTTTTCATGGCGCTGCCTCTGGAGGAGACGCGGGCTAATTTACAAGAAAGACTCGGCGCAAACTGGAGAACGCCTCACTGGGACGTATTTTTTGGTAATGCAGAATCTGTTCTTGAGACCTGCAATTCAATCATATCTTCCTTTGTTCTTCCTGTCGGTTGGCGTATTGACAGCCTAGACACGCCAACTGAGCGACAGATTGATGACATACAAAACCTGAATATTGCAGTTGGAATAGCTCCCTACCCTGCATATTACTGCCGCGGAGATGTGATTCCATGTGTATCGACCTGTATTTGGGATGACAAGTGCCGGTTAGTTGCCACCGCAATGGCAAATTTTCGCTATCATCCGAACAGTCGGTTAAAGGGGCATTTGTATGCTGGCTCAGTCTCCGTATTGCCAGACTGTCAGGGCATGGGCCTTGGCAAAATGGCGAACGCGGCGCTATTGGTTGACAGCCATAGAATCATGGGTTGGACGACGGTACTTGAACAAGTGAAGCCAGATAATGTTCCGTCCCGCCGGATGATTGAAGCGTGCGGCCTCACAAAGAGCCAAGAGCTAGCAACAATTTTAGTAATCAATTCTGACGACCAATTCAGCGCATGACTGCTTGTGATGCAGTGGAAAGACTTCAGTAAAGAGGATTGGGTTCGCGGGTTCATGCCCTGGCAAGACAGAGTATTGTTAAATCAAGCTCAAGTCGCTGAGTGCGGGGTCCAAAAAACAAAAGCAAATGGCGTTCCCTTAAGTTGGCACCTTGGCATTCTTGGCATGCCGGGCCAGACAGCCTGGGTTGGACTAAAAGGCCTCGGAGCCCCTAAAGTCGGTGAGACGGTTTTTGTGTCCGCGGCCTCCGGTGCTGTGGGAATGACCGTGGGGCAAATAGCCCAACAATTAAGCTGTCATGTTGTTGGCTGCGCCGGATCGGACGACAAAGTTGCCTACGTCATTGATGAGTTGGGCTTTGATGCAGCCTTTAATTATAAAACAGAGCCAGACTTGGATGCAGCGTTTGCTAGATGCTGCCCCAACGGCATCGACATCAATTATGAAAACGTCGGGGGGGATATTTCAATGGCTGCGTTCAATCATCTCAATGAATTTGGTCGCATGCTCATTTGTGGATTAATATCACGCTATCAAAGCAGTGAGCCACAACCCGGCCCGGCCCTCATGAACATGCTCGTTCGCAAGCTTAAAATTCAAGGATTTATAGTAACGGACCATCCGGAACTTTGTGATGAATGGTTGGAGGTTGGCTCTGAATGGGCACGCGAAGGAAAACTGAAATACAATGAATG
>JABJOR010000373.1 GCA_018664265.1 Rhodospirillales bacterium | reverse complement strand
TCCAGTGCATTATGGCATGTGTTATAAACACCGTTCAGGTTGGTGTTAATCACATCATGCCAATGCTCTGGCCCCATCTTGTGCAGGGGTTTGTCACGGGTAATCCCGGCATTGTTGACAAGGATTTCAATGAGACCCTTTTCTACAACAATTTTATCCATAGCTTCTTTGCATTCTTCATAGTTGCCTACATCGAATTTACTAACATTAATGCCGGTTTCTTCCTTGAATGCATTTGCTGCTTCATCATTTCCGGCATAGCTTGCCGTAACATCATATCCTGCTTCTTTTAAGGCAATTGAAATTGATTTACCAATGCCTCGGGTTCCGCCTGTTACCAGTGCAACACGTCCCATACTTAATACTCCTGATCTTAATCTAAATTTATAGTGTGATTATCTCTCAACGCACATGGCAATGCCCATGCCGCCGCCGATGCAAAGTGTAGCCAAACCTTTTTTGGCATCACGTTTCTGCATTTCATAAAGCAGCGTGATAAATACTCGAGCGCCGGAAGCACCAATCGGGTGTCCCAGAGCAATAGCACCACCGTTGACGTTAACCTTGTCTGTGTCCCAACCCATATCTTTATTCACGGCACATGCCTGTGCGGCAAAGGCTTCGTTGGCTTCAACAAGATCAAGATCATCAACACTCCATCCGGCTTTTTCAAGAGCCGCACGGCTTGCAGGGATCGGGCCAGAGCCCATAATAGCCGGATCAACACCGACTGTAGCCCATGACTTGATCGTGGCAAGTGGGGTAAGGCCGCGTTTTTTTGCTTCACTTGCACTCATCAAAACTACGGCTGCTGCGCCATCGTTAATGCCTGATGCGTTGCCAGCTGTTACTGTGCCGCCTTCACGTATAAATGCAGCGCGCATTCCAGACAGGCTTTCAACTGTTGTGCCGTGTTTTGGATGTTCGTCTGTATCGATAACGGTTTCGCCCTTACGGGTTTTGATGGTGACTGGTGTGATTTCATCAGCAAACTTGCCAGCTTTTTGGGCCGCTTCGGCCTTTTGCTGAGAGCTTGCTGCAAATGCATCCTGATCATCACGGGAAATTTGCCATTTTTCAGCAACGTTTTCAGCCGTGTTACCCATGTGATAGCCATTAAAGGCATCCCACAGACCATCTTTAATCATACTATCAACCATTTCAGCCGGGCCCATCTTGGTGCCGTTACGCATGTGCATAACGTGTGGAGCCTGGCTCATGCTTTCCTGACCACCGGCAACAACAATATTGGCATCGCCACACTGGATAGCCTGAGCGCCAAGGGCAATGGTTCTCAAACCTGAACCACAGAGTTGGTTAATGCCATACGCTGTCTTACTGTCGGGTATGCCTGAATTGATCGCTGCCTGGCGTGCAGGATTCTGACCACCGCCAGCTTGAAGAATTTGGCCCAACACAACTTCATCAACATCACCGGCATCAACACCAGCACGTTCTAAAGCAGCCTTGATAGCAACTTCGCCCAGATAGCTGGCAGGCACAGAGCTCAATCCGCCATTAAAAGCACCAATAGGGGTGCGGGCGGCGCCAACAATTACAATTTCATCACTCATAGTACGTGTCTCTCCTGTTAGGTATTACCGACACAGGGCCATAATTTTGGCAGCTATGTCAGTCTGTGTCCGTCCTCATGCTTTGACGTTATTGAATGCTGCATTGCAACACAAGTTTATTTTGTTGAAATCAGAAATTTTTTGAGAGCCACTCTGATAATGGCTCTACGAGTGTTTTTTGAGAGCCATTTCCGACGATCATGCCGACATGGCCTTTATTGATGTTGATGGTTTCAACATTTGGAAGTTTCTCAACAATAGCCGATGCCGATTTTGGGGGAACGATGTGATCTCGTTGGGGGATGATCGCCAGACAAGGAGTGTTTATCTGTTCTGGTAATACAGGCGTGCCATCAACACACCATTCACCCATGAATGGTGTGTTCTCAATATACCATTCATTGAGGCATTCTCGCCCGGCTGGCCCAGCAAGAGGAGGACCGCTGTTCAACCAGTCTTCCAGCTCAACAAATAAATCGTCAGTATCTGTTTTTGAAAATCTTTGAAACTTATCAATCGTTAACCAAGGGTTCAGGCTGGAAAACATAGCCTGCAGGACATCCACCGGAATTTCTCCAATTGTATCAATCATGGTATTGATGTGGGGTTGCATGGCTTTCAGCATCAATATCTGGGCTTCGTGCCCGGTATGAAAATCCCAGGGCGTTGCAAGCAGAGATAAATTTTGGGTTTGATCAGGCTTTCGATGTGCCAGTGCCAGAGAAAGCAGGCCGCCCATGCAATATCCGATAATACCTACTTTGGCATGGTGGCGTTTATTGATATCCTTCAGGGCGGGCTCCAGCCGTTTGATGATATAATCGCTTAATTTGAAGTCCTTCTCGTCCTCACCCGGTGCGTTCCAGTCAATAATATACGGGTGAAACCCTTGGTCTCTGAGAGCCCTGGCGAAACTGCGACCATTTGAGAGGTCAAGAACATGGTACCGATTAATCAATGATGGGATGATCAATAGAGGCCGTTTTGATTTGTTACCTGCAGAATTACTCTGGCTTCCAAAATCAAGCAGGCGCGTTGTTCCTTCCTGCCAGATGACGTCAGGGGGAGATTGGTGCTGGGAGCGTGCATACGACCAATACTGCTTAATACCATTGGCAAAGCCTTCGTGGCGACGGAGGGTTTCTTTATGCAGGGCTTTGGCAAAAGTCTCTGTATCAACGTTTTGAAGCTTTGATGTTAATTCACTGGCTGCCTTTGCCAGATGTGGCCTCCATGGCAGCAATCCGTTCTTCAAGCTGCTTAATGCGCTGAGTGAGGTCGCTGATAGCATCGTTAGCAATGCCACATGCAGGGCAAGTGGGTGTGGCCCTGTTTTGATGTTGGGTGTCTGAGTGGGAGGATGTGTCATCATTTGCTTCATTCTCCATACCGGTCTGTGCAGGGTCAGTATTAGCCTTGTTCACAATGTTTGCCATAGAGGACGCGCCACTGTTCATTAATTCAATGCTTTGGGCCATTAATGCGGCAATATCTTTGTCTGAAGCCATGTCCGACAGTTGTTTTTGCCACAGGTCCATATACTCGCTTGCGAGCTTTGCAAGGTCGGGCTCATTCGGTTCATTATCTGTTTTGTTGTGCTCTGTCATTATAACTACTTTACATTTCTGTACGCATCTGCGGAAGAATTCATTGCGGCGCAGCATTTTTCGCGGTAGGACTTAGATGTTCAATAACTCATTAGAGGTTGTGCAGAGGAATAGTCATAGTATGACTGATGATAACAGCGATACCAAGACCAAGCTGGTCACTATAAAAAAATATGCCAATCGTCGTCTTTATAACACGGCTACGAGCAGTTATGTCACGCTTGAAGATCTCGCCGTCATGATTAAAGAAGGCGTTGAGTTTTCAGTCTTTGATGCAAAGACGGGTGAGGATATAACCCATTCTGTTTTGACACATATTATCGTCGAGCAGGAGGGCAAGGGGCAGAACCTGTTGCCCGTAAGCTTTTTGCGCCATTTGATAAGCTTTTATGGAGATAGCCTTGAATCCGTGGTGCCCAAGTATCTGGAGCAATCCATGCATTCGTTCGCCCATAATCAGGATCAAATGAAAAAAAGCATGCAGGAAGCTTTTGGTGGAATAACGCCGTTTTCAAATATTGGCGAAGT
>JABJOR010000372.1 GCA_018664265.1 Rhodospirillales bacterium | reverse complement strand
GTAATGCCTATGACTCATACGCGTTCATACGCTTGGGTTAACTCTCCACCCGCGCCTGTAGCAATCTTATGCGATGCCCTGACAACAACCATGAAATACGGCCTGGATGATGGTGACACCTCCTCTACTTACCTCATGTACAGTCTGGGCCGATGGCTTATGGAGTTAAGCGGGTTCGTGGGTGAAGACGGAACGCCAGACGGCATGGCAATTTTGCTTGGTGGCGGGTCTGCAGCCAATCTGAACGGACTCACAGTGGCACGCTACTGGGCAGCAAAACGTGATGGTTGGAATATTCGCGAAGAAGGCCTGCAAGGCGGTCGTCCCGCAATGATCTATTATACTTCCGTAGAGACTCATAGTTCCGTGCAGCTCTGTGTGGAGCAGTTAGGAATTGGCGCCTCAAACTTGCGAATGATAGAAACCGATGATGCATTTCGCATGCGCCCGGAAGCCTTGCGCGAAAGCATCGAAGCTGATCTGGCAGCAGGCCTGCGCCCGGCCTGTGTGGTCGGATCCTGTGGCGGCACCAATGTGGGGGTAATCGACCCGATAAGTGAAATCGCCGATCTGTGCGAAGAATACAATCTGTGGTTCCATGTGGATGGCGCCTACGGTGGTATTGTTGGCCTTGATCCGGCCTATACGGACATGACCCGGGCCTTGAATCGTGTTAACTCGCTGACCCTTGATCCGCACAAGTGGCTGCAAGTTCCTCTGGACTGCGGGGCCTTGCTTGTCCGTGACCGATATTTGAATCATGAAAACTATACTCTTGTACCGGACTATTTGCGAGATCCGGCAACAGAACAAAACGACATACCCAAGCCATATCATCATATGTTCGAGTTAACGTTTGCGGATCGCTCGGTAAAAACATGGGCGGCCATTGCCCGGTTGGGACGCGACGGTGTGCGTGATATGGTCATCAATTGCAACAACATGGCTCGCCTGTTAGGTGAGCTTATTGAGCAATCAGATAATCTGGAACTGTTGTCTCCTCCATCGGTCTCGACGATTAATTTCCGTTATATACCGACAGGGGCATCATTGCCATCTGAGGCGTTGAACACCTTAAACCAGAAACTATCTGACGCAATCACAGATTGTGGCGAAGCCCATATCCCAACAACCAAAGTCAATGGCATGGTTTCCTTAAGGGCATGCTTCTTACATTATGATAATTGCGAAGATGATGTTCATCATCTGGTTGCGTTGGTTAAAAAGCTTGGGAAAAAATTTGAATAATTGAACAACTCCTGCTTATATGAAATTCAGTTGTACCAAGTAACATCACACGCTGAAAACATGAGGGTAATCATGACAAGTCAATCGCAGGCACTTCAATTCGCCCATAGTTATCTGGAAATTCTGGAAGGCCTGGGCGCTTCAGATGATGCCCTGTCGCCCTTTATTGAAGCCTTGCGCAGTGTCGATGAAACACCCGGCGATAATGCAACGCACACTCTTGATCATCCATTGATGCCACTGCTGGAGGGTGTGTTGGCCAAAGCAGAAGGTCCACAGGTACTAACCAGTTCCGTCGCGGCTCTGGCCAGCGAAGGAGGTTTTTTTCAGGTTTACGAGGGCGAGGGCATTAACGCCACCCAGGCGGATTATATGGTGGGCAAACATATCCTGGGGCCTAAAGGGCGTTTGTTTAATGAGAAGCTCCGTGCAGGAATTTTCTTTCTGGCGGCAAATTTTGAATATCCCATGCACAATCATGCCGGGTTAGAGATTTACTATGTACTTTCCGGCACTCTGGATGTGCAAAACGGAGTTGATGCAGAACCCCGGCGGATTGGGCCGGGCGAATATTCTGTAACACCCTCTAACGTTCCTCATGCACTCACCATCGGTAACGAGCCGGTGGTCATTCTTTACACCTGGGTCGGCGATTTGGTGTCGCCCATCTATTGGTGGGTTGAGGAAGAAGATGGCTCCTGGACCAAG
This sequence comes from Rhodospirillales bacterium, assembly GCA_018664265.1. Lineage (GTDB taxonomy): Bacteria > Pseudomonadota > Alphaproteobacteria > Rhodospirillales > Casp-alpha2 > JABJOR01. The sequence goes on along the minus strand of JABJOR010000372.1, from coordinate 7,455 downwards.
ACAATCGCCAAGGAATTAGCCCCAACATCAAGCCCGGATACAAATAAATAACGGTCGTAAAGACGTTGGTAATCTAATATTGGAATATAAAACATGGCTTCGGAAACTGACGTTATCATCATTGGTGCGGGGGCGTCTGGTCTGTCAGCAGCCAAAGAGTTAACCAGACACGGTCTGACGTACACGATGGTTGAGGGATCACACCGCATCGGTGGGCGTGCCTATAGTGAAGAAATTGCGCCGGGCGAATGGTTTGATCTGGGTTGTGCCTATTTGGTCGATGGGCTCGCCAATCCATTTACCCCTATCGCGGACAAACTGAGTATTACGTTGGGCAAGGATAAAAGTGATTTGCTTGAGGATAAAAATATCAGCTTCCAACATAACGGCGTGCCTTTGAGCGAAGAGCAACGCGCCGCCCGCGTTCAATTCTATGGTGACAGCTACAAGGCAATGATTGACGCTGCCAAACGAGGCCAGGATGTGGCTATTAGCGATATGATTGATCTGGACAATGAATTTGCACCACCGCTTCTGAGCGATATAGCCATAACGTGGGGCATGGACATTGATCAGGTTTCAACCGCTGATATGGCAGGGCCTGCTGCCTCGTTCGGATTTCCGGCTCTGAACGGGTATGGTAATCTCGTTGCGGCGTGGGGCGCGGATGTTACGGTGTCGCTCAACACCCGTGTTGAGCGGATCGACTGGTCGGGCTCTGGTTCCCATGGAATGTCAGTAGAAACATCCAAAGGAATGATTAAAGGACGCACAGTCCTCAGCACAGTCTCGACAGGCATTCTGGCTTCTGGTGATATCGCCTTTACACCCGTTCTGCCGGATTGGAAAATGGATGCCTTCCATAATTTGCCGATGGGGACCGAGAATAAAATGGGTGTGTACTTCGACAAAGATGTATTCGGCACCGATGGTCGAGGTCGCTACAGCATCTGGAATGACGATGATCAGACCGCAAAGGTGGAAGCCAGTGTAATGGGGCTTAACGTCGCCGTTGTGTTTACCGGGGGGCGTCATGGCGTCTGGCTGGAAAAACAAGGCCAACAGGCCGGCCACGATTTCGCCGTAGACCGGATTGCCGAAATATTCGGAAACGGCATTCGCAAGCACGCAAAGCGCTCTATCATAACAGCCTGGAATACTGAGCCCTGGACCCGTGGGTCATGGGGATGTGCCATGCCGGGGCAAACACACCAGCGCGCCAATCTGGAACGCCCGGTCGATGCGCGCCTGTTCTTTGCTGGCGAGGCCACCTTCGCAGACGCACCGGGCACTTGCCACGGGGCATACCATTCCGGCATCCGCGCTGCACAGCAAATCGCCACGCAACTTAATGGCGGCTTGTAACAAATAGCATTTGGATGAAGAGTATGTTCAGATCAAGGATGAATATATTTATCTGTGGAAGGATGCAGGCCAATGGTGAGAACTGATGCAGTAACAACAGAGCACATAGTGCCGCCCGCAGAAGGGAGAGCTTACCGTGTGCAAAAGGGCGCTCATATCCGAATTGAAACGCCGTATGGTGCACAAGCTGCTGATTTTTTCGCCTTCAATGCCGAAAATGTGGAGGAGTGTCTGTCTGCAAACCACACATGGGTCACGACGTTCAATGTAAAGCCGCGCGAGGATGACACTCTCATATCCCAGTTTCGCCGCCCCATGCTCAAGTTTTCCAAAGACGGGGCAAATGGGGTTCATGATATGATGATCGCAGCATGCGATCAGTTTCGGTATGAGTTTTTTGGTCACGTGGGCCATCATGCCAGTTGTGCCGAAAACCTTCATATCGCGATGCGGCGCATGGGCCAGCCAATCAACAGTGTTCCGCAACCGGTTAATTTTTTTACCAATACTCGGATCGAAGAAGATGGTTCGTTTGTTTCCCCGCCCAATCCGGTGTCACCTGGCGCGTTTGTAGAGCTTGAGGCCCTCATTGATCTAATCTGTGTTGTGTCCTCTTGCCCGTTTGATCTTGAGGTGGATGGGTGGCCCATAAATGCGGAAGGCGGCCCGTCAGAACTGCTGGTGTCAGTCAGTTGACCAACGTTTGAGGACTTCAAAAATCAGGGTGGATAACGTCTCGGTCGTCTGCCTGAGACGATCTCCATTTTGTGTATTCTGTGTTTGCTTTGAAGTTACTGTTCGTCAGCAATCCAAGGCTGATCATTGAAGGGATCCTCTTCCAAAAAGGGTGTGTCGTCTCCTTTTATTGCGGAACCAATCAACGCACGGGATAAATATGGTCGAATGAGCTCAGGAACATCATTTAATGTTAATTTGCGAAACAAAATTTCCCGCTTGAAGTAATCAACAAGAATTTCTGTGAGTTCTTCCGTAGACAGTGGTCGAGGGTGTTCCAGTAAAGATGTGTGCAACAATATCGCTTCCTGAATTGCAGCCACAAATTCATTCTGGGTGCATCCCTTAAGGAGATAGAAGTTCCTATGATCAGCAGCGTGATTAAGTTGAGCGTTTTTAAGGTTAGAAGACAAGATCACTCGAGCTACGTTTGGAAACTCTTCCTTTACATGCTCCATAAGATGTAGGCCATCTTCGTTCTGATTGTTTACATCAGATACGATGACGCTAAAGCTTTTCTCGCGAAGCAGTTCAATTGCATCGTTTCCGCCTTCAGAGAAAACCATCTCCCACTCATTATCCATGTGGCTAAGCTGGCTTTTGATGTATTCCAGCACCTTTTCGTCGTCATCAACAAATAGAAGCAAATTTCGCATATTCATTCCCGTTTCGTGTATCTGCAACAATGCTATGCAAGGTGGTATGGAAAGTATACACACATCGTGCGCAAGTCCTACCTATTGGCAATAGCCTCGGCTACACCCAGACTCTTTCAACGCACTGAATTTTTGAATGATTCCGTGCGGAAAGCAGTCACAATTCTCTAACTTTTCTGCTTTGGATGAGTAATGCGGGTTAATAATTAAATGAACCAAATGGGCGGCTCATGAACCATAGCGGACATGCTGCAAAAACGGGTACGGGCTTCATGTCACTCGGATGTAGGGAATGTCAGGTTATCAACGTCGCTTTGTTCGGACGGATCAAGGGGGTCGGGTTGAATATCCCGAGCAGCCTTTTTTTCAGCGGCGCGCTTGGCCTTCTTCTCGGCTTTAAGTCTTTCGCGCTCTTGGCGTTCAAAACTGTAATTGGGCGTTCTAGCCATCAAAATTCCAATGGGTGTTATCGAAGGGTGTTATCAAAAATCAGGGATGTAACCCTTACGACTTTATTTTTTGAGCATTGGAAAGTTGTCTGTCTGTCCTCGAATTCGCGGGCATTGACAGTATCCTGTCTTCTTACTCTCACTGACTAAAAAGCTGCCGTCCCCAACGGAAGTCGGAGACGGCGGCGATTTTAATTAGTCAATAACCTTCAGGTCTTCAGCGGAAGATTTTCCGTTCTGACCAGCCTGAAGTTCAAATGACACTTTCTGACCTTCGTTTAACGTGCTCAAACCAGCGCGTTCAACAGCAGAGATATGTACAAACGCATCATTAGATCCGTCTTCTGGTTCAATGAAGCCAAAACCTTTGGTTGGGTTGAACCATTTTACTGTACCTGTAGCCATAATTATATTTCCTTCTAACAATTGTCATAATTTCGCACCTCACACCATGTGGCGATACGGTTTATTTAACGATCACAATGTCAGGGGATAACTAAGGATAACTAAGCTAAACAGCGTACCGATCATCTAGGTAAGCCAAAACATATGTAAAACGCATGGTGGCTATATAGGGCATTCCCTTAGAAAGTCAATGGTCATTGATGATTCGAGTGCGTGAACAATGGCATTTCTCACCCTCTTGTGCTCCTGTTCTGGGCCTCGCCTTGCTTCGACCGTCAATAAGAACTACCTTGTTCTACAAATCATGGACATCCAGATTTGATGCTAATGCGACCTGTACAGGATCAAGGTGAATACTAATGACCAAGGCAAGAGCGCGTGAAAGAGCTAAGAAAAAAGCTCTGGAGAAAACCAAGAAACGGTTGGCCCATGCGGATCAGCCTGTCCAGGCTACCCGCCCGGGGCAATATGATCCGGGCTCAAGTTCAATCAAAGGCTTGAATGTAAACACCAATAATTCCAGCAGTATGCGACGAGGGGCAGCGAGGTCGAAATAATTCGTCCACAAGCTAAATTCCGGCACTGCCCTAAAAGACCCTATCTCAGTACCGTTTCAACCCTACCTTCTCTGATCTGAACGAGCGGGTATTGATGGAATAATTTACAGAACACGGTGCCGTCCGTATTGCAATCCCTAATGCTGTGCCATAGCTGCCAACCCCAAACGAAAGAAATTATGACAATGAAAAATTCGCTAAAAATGACGGCAGAGGAGAAATTCAACGCAAGTCTGAAGAAGGAAGAACAAGCGCTCAGTGATAGAGAAAATGCTACCCGTAAACGGGTGGAAAAAATGGCACGCTTAAAGGCGCTTCGGTTGGGAAAATCAAAGCCAGAACCTGAGGCGTAAGGGCTAGCGTTCATCACCAAGGGGCCGCCATAGTAACAGAATATTTTCGATTTCTACACGCCAACACTTCAATGGAAGTGTTGGCAGAAAAGCTCTGACATCCGTCCATGACTCAACAGAGACATTTGAATGAGCTAAAACAAAGGCTTAAGACGGATTTATTGTGCGTTCAGATGGGAACTGAAGGGTAACCGTGGTGCCTTTATCTTTTTTGCTTTCAATCTGAAGGGTGCCGCCAAACAGCTTCATAAAGTTGACGCAGAGATGAAGCCCAAGCCCTGTACCCTTGTACTGCCGGGATCTGGTGCTATCGATTTGCTCAAAGGGCTGTAATGCCTTGGTAACATCCTCTTCAGACATTCCAATACCCATATCTCTCACGGTGACCATGATCGTGTTATCCTGATTCAAACAAGCCGACAAAGTAATCATTCCACCTTCGGGGCTGAATTTAATCGCGTTTGAAGCAAGGTTGTTCAAAACTTGAATTAATGCTCTTTCATCACCCACAATATGCGGCATATCGGCTGGCACGTCAGAGATTAAAGTCAGTTTAGAATTGCTGGCCAATGATGATACTTGACGAATGCTAACATCAATAATTTTTGAAAGACTTACAGATTCATCCGCCAATTTGTATTTACCAGCCTCAATTTTTGAAAGATCAAGAACATCGTTGATCAGGCTGACAAGAAGTGCCCCACTACTGTGTATATCTTCCGAATACTCTTCATAATGTTGATCGCCAAGAGAGCCAAAAGTCTTTTGGCGCATCATGTCGCTGAACCCCATGATCGCATTTAGAGGGGTTCGGAGATCATGGCTCATGGCGGCCAGAAATTCTGATTTTGCCTTATTGGCGTTCTCAGCGTCTTCCATTGCAAGAGCAAGTTCCTCTGTTTTATGTTCAAGAACTTGTTCAGCCTGTTTGCGCCCCGTAATATCCGTGGATATGCCACACACTGCATACACTTCACCTGTGCTATACCGAAGTGGAAATTTTACGGAAAGATAAGTATGGGGCTCATTTCCATGGGGGATAATTTCTTCAAACTCTATCGGTGAATTGTTGCGAATGGCCTTTTGATCATTTTCTATCAGGCTATCAGCGACGTCCTGGGGGAATATATCGTAGTCCGTTTTGCCACAAACTTCGACGTTGGAAACATGAAACAACTGCTCGAACATTCGGTTTATGAATAGGTACTGCCCGTTCATGTCCTTCATATAAATAACGGACGAGGTGTTATTTAACAATTCTCGCTGACGCTCCTCACCTTCACGCACTTGTTCGACGGCCCTTGCAACCCTTTTCTTGAGTAGCCAGTTGTTAACGAGAAGCAGTCCGGTAGCACCGACCATTATTCCGGCAATCCATAGTAGCCAAGTTGGAAACTTGCCGTTCTTACGTTGCCCAAACCAGCGTTCAAGTGACCGAAAATAAACTGAATTCTCGTCTTTACGCATGCTTTGTAGATACCGGTTAACGGTCTTTACCATTTCAGTATGCTCACCCTTGGTAAAGGCATAGCGAATTTCAATGGGGTTATAGATAATCGGGCTTTGAAGCACCTGATAGTCATGAGCAAATTGAGAGGCAAACAGGCGGTTAATGACACCGGCATCAGCTTTCTTGTCGTTGACGGATTGAAGCACGTCCTTAAAGCTATCAACTTCCAAATAATTCACATTCACACTGAACTTTTTCAGTAACTCTTGTAAAGCTGTCGTATGACCAGCCCGTTTCATAACCGCAATGGTCGTGTCTTCAAGGTCAGTAATGGCCTGGATATGTGTTTCCGTCTGGGTTACCACCAGTCCCCAGTTTGTGATCAAAGGGGTCGCTGCGAAGTCGTATAATGCTTCTCGTTTTGATGTGTAGCCTATAGCACTCAGGACATCGATCTCACCACTTTCCAATCGGTTTAAACAATCGGCCCATTCGCAAGGTGAAAACGTGACCTTCCAGCCTTCCTCCTTTGCGATGTGGGTAAAGACATCAATGACCAGACCTGCTGGTTTGCCATTTGCATCGTTAAAATTCAAAGGCTTATTCATATGAAGGCCAAAGGTAATGGCCTGATCAGCTGCATAAGCTGATCCGCATAAACCCCAGAACATTAGGTTGAGTAAAACCGAACGAACAAGGCTAGCAAATATTTTCATACACTTCTTCCCCAACCGCGAACACATAACTTCCCAACTGCGGTTGACTGGTTAAGTGTAGCCGCCTCGCTACTCTGATAATAGATCAGGTTTGTAGCATTGAAAATACAACAATAAATTATTTTGATTATTCTATAATAGTGAGAATTTACAGTACCATAGGCTCAGCCCGAGGAGGTTTGGCTTGCCCGTATTTGGCTATTCGCTGCCTTACCCATCTCCGATACGATCATTGATATCTTTCAGTGTAGTCTTGAAGATTTTCTCGATCACGGGATAGCTTTACGCGCAGCACAGCAAACGTACATTTAGGTAAAAGACGCATAGGGCATGTTCACGGGGCGCTCAATGTATTCCTCGCTTGCCATATAGGCAGCAATGGCAGGGTGCTTGGCAAAAGTCTTGATGAAAGCAAACAGCGTCGGCCGATTGGATTGCTCCACCGAACCGGGAACCATGATACTAGCCTGCCAGATAAGTTCGTAGAGCACAAAATCAGCCAGCGAAATCCGCTTTCCGACGAAGTATGAGCCATTCTCTTCCTTTGCCAGATAGCTCTCAAAACCATCTAGATAACGCGGTATCGCAGTGGCAGCAAACTCGGCAAAAGCGGCCGGGTAGCCATCCCCAAGCGTGTAAGAAACCTCCACAATGCAGTTACGAAAATCGTAAGCCTCATCTTGCAAAATATCGATGCTGATTTGCTCCGCTTCGCTATCCCCGTAGAAATCAAAACGTCGGGCGAGATAACGCAACATTGCGTTGCTTT
>JABJOR010000371.1 GCA_018664265.1 Rhodospirillales bacterium | reverse complement strand
CAGCCTTGTTTTGATTAATTCAGTTTAATTATAGTCTCACCATTTGCATTAATTCCGAGCACGGAAACATTTAATACTTCGGCCACGGATTTGATTTCTTGCCCGCCCATTGCAGAAAATGCAGTAGACAGGGCGTCTGCTGTTGTCGCGCTTGGAGCGATCACACTGATTGATGACCAAAGGCTTGAACTGCGTCCGGTTTTTGGATCGAACAAGTGGTGGTAAAGGCCGCTTACATCAAATTGGGTTCCATATCCGCCAGATGTTGCAATGGCTTGATTATCAAGGGGCAGGACATGATCTATTTTGTTGATGCCAACATTCCAGGGCGATCCATCGGGCTTTGTGCCCAATGCGCGGGTTTCACCCATGTTAACAAGCACGTTCTCGAATCCGTAGGAACGCAGCAAGTCTGAAACTTTATCTGTTATGTATCCTTGGGCAATACCGTTCAGTGTCAGCGCCATGCCTGATTTCTTTAGCACAATCTCGTCTGTTGAGACGCTGATGTTCTTATAATTTACTAGCGAACGGGCTGAGGCAATATGACCGTTATTAGGGCCAGTCGGGTTGGCATCTGATTTTGAAAAATGTTTGGCATACAACGCCCAAAGGGGCTGAACACTGACATCAAAGGCGCCATTTGTTTCACGTGAAACATTTTGTGCCTCATATAAGCACATGACCAAATCCAGTGGCGGCATGGATAATGCACCTTTCCAGTTTAAGATAGATAGAGCGCTATCCTCTTGGAACAGGCTGAATACTTTTTCCAGTCGGGTTATTTCATCTGTTGCTGCCGTAATGGCTTCCTGGGACCTGCTTGCATCCTTGCCATGTAATATAAGGCTGGCATCAATCCCCATTGCTTTCCCCGTCCAATGCACAGGAGCTTCGGTGCTTGCAAAGGATGGCAATGGCAGCATGCCGACAGTTGCAGTCGCGGCAGTAATTGAGATCATTCTTCGTCGGGAGATAGCAGTATTCATTTTTGTACTTCTTCGGATAAGTTGCTTGAAAGCTCGCTTGTCTCAATTTCCATGTCGCTGGTGCCAAGAACCATGTTGTCGGGGATGTCAGACAGGGCGACGACTTTTCCACCGAATTCCTGGGCAAAGGATTTAGCGATGTCCTGTGATGCAAATGGTACGGGTTCTGGCGCACCCATGCCGCCTTTTTTAGTGCTGCCAATAACAAAAAACGCCTTACTTGCTTCAACCCATGTCTCAAGGTTTGGTGCAGACCAGTCTTCCACGTTGCTCATGTCGCTGACATAGATAGCAGCGATTTCACGCGGCTCTCCCGGCATTCTGGTGAAGGCAACGGTGTCGCGAACAGAGGCAAACCACAAAACGTCTTCGTCCTTTTTGAGGATGATTTGCCCTTTTGAGCCTGCGTGGTCCTTAACAGTCATATTGCAAAAATAACCCATTGCATCCATGGTTAGTTTTGCAGGGGGTGGAAGCTCGGATACGCTGTCATCGGTGCAGGCTGACAAGAACACTGCCGAGACGATCAATGTTGAGCGGAGTATGGAGCGAAACATTCTAGAGTTCCTTCCTGGAAAAAATAAGACCTGCAATAGAGAGCGGTAACAAGACCCAGCACACCTGAACAACCATTAGCAGGGACGTTGAAAAACTTGCCTCACCCATCATTCCGATGGTCCCGGACAAGGTGGCAATATCGTCAAATCCGGTCAGGTTAAACAGGCGATAAACATCGGCAGGGTTAGCGAGTAAGAGTACAGGGAATACATCTGAACCTATGCTGTCACCAGCCCCGATAACCAGACCCAATAGAGCCATATCAAAAATCAAAACAAACAAAAGCCATGTGGCAATGGCGATGCCGCCAGCCGTTGCCCGCTCGCGCACACTGGTGCTGATCAGATATCCAATGGCAAGGAAAGCGCCGCCTAAAATAATGGATGAGGCAATCATGGCCGTGAAAGCCTGCCAGGTTTGTGGGTCAACACCTTCGTCTGTGAGAACGGCCGCCACCCCTGCTGCGCCATATCCGACGATTGTGGCAAATGCCAGAATGATCATGTGGCCGAGAAACTTTCCGCCCATGACCTGCCAGCGAGAAACCGGATAGGACAGAAGCAACAGCATTGTGCCGCGCTCAACTTCCCCTACAACGGCGTCGAATGATAACATCAACCCGATCAGAGGTAGCAGGAAGATGGTTAAGCTGGACAGACTGACGATGGTAACGAGCAGAGAGCTGGCACCAACGGTTCCTGTTGGCGCACTGCCAAGCAATGTTAGTGACAGGGCAAATCCGGCCAGCATGATCGTCAGGGCTATAATCCAGCGATTGCGTAATCCATCACGCACTTCCTGACCCGCTATGGTGAACAGCGCATTCATGATGGTGTTTCCTCATGACGGTAATGGCTATAGAGTTGATCAAGGGATGGTAATTCTATTTCCATGTCTGTGACGGCAACGCCCAGCTCGGCAATGCGCCTGATAAGGATCATCTTGTCTTGCGCAGAACATGCAAATTCAACCATATGCCCATTAATTTGTGAGACTTCAGCGCCACCCAGTTGGGAAGCAATATCGCTGGCAGATACATCAGAGGAGCGAACACGAATACGCACGGGCATGTGAGCATTGGCGCGTAGCTCATCCAGATTGCCGGTTGCCATTAATTGCCCCTTGTTCATGATCGCCACTTTATCGACGTGAATTTCAAGCTCTGTCAGGGCATGGGATGATAACAAAACGGTAACGCCTTCCGCCTTTAATGCGCTGATGGTATCATAAAAAGATCGACGTAAAGCAGGATCAAGGCCGGAGGTCGGTTCATCAAGCAACATGACTTTTGGATCGCCCAGTAAGGCTTGTGCCAATCCAAGGCGTTGGCGCATGCCTTTGGAATAGGTTTTAACCCGATTTCTTGCAGCGTCGGCCAATCCAACACGATCCAACAGGTCCGCGTTCCGGCTTAAGTCGGTGCGCTTCAAGCGGCCATAAAAGTTCATGACTTCAATGCCCGTCATGGCGTGTTGGAATGCAACGGTTTCAGGCAAGAACCCAAGGCTACGCTTTACGGTAGAAGACGCGCTTGAAGCAGGGTCCACATCCATGACGCGCACGCTGCCGGAGGTGGGTCTGATCAGGCCCAATAAAAGCTTCATCATAGTGGTTTTGCCCGCGCCATTATGACCAACCAAAGCCATTATCTCGCCTTGGGGGATATTCAGCACAACATCTTTCAAGGCTGTATATTTTCCATAAACCTTTGTTGTATTTTCAAATGACAGTGCAGTCGTCGTCATTGTGTAAGTTCCAAGTT
>JABJOR010000370.1 GCA_018664265.1 Rhodospirillales bacterium | reverse complement strand
GACTGGGGCTGGCTATCGTGAAAAAAATTGTAGAAGATCACCATGGAGAATTATTCTTGCAAAATAACAAGGATAGCGGTGCCCGTATTTCAATGATTTTCAACACCACCGACAGACCTCAGACATAAATATTGGCGAACGGAACAACTGAATGACCCATGATATTCTGATCGTTGATGATGAAGCTGACATCCGGATGTTGACAGCCGGAATTTTGGAAGACGAAGGGTATGAAACCCGTCAGTCAGCCAATAGTACATCGGCATTAGCCGCCATAGAACAACGGTGCCCGGATCTAGTTTTGCTCGATATCTGGCTTCGGGGAAGTGAACTTAATGGCATGGAAATCCTGGAAGCCATTAAGAAGGATTATTCTGATGTTATCGTTGTTATGATGAGCGGGCACGGCACTGTTGAAACTGCTGTATCGGCCCTCAAAATCGGTGCCTTTGACTTTGTTGAAAAGCCATTTCAGGCAGAACGACTGATGTTATCTGTGGAGCGAGCGCTGGAAACAGGCAGTCTTCGCCGAGAAGTTGCCGAGCTTCGCCAAAAAGCTGATAAACCTCATGTTCTGGAAGGTACATCACAAGCCATTCGCGAGATACGCCAGGTCATTGAAAGGGTCGCCCCCACCAACAGCAGGGTTCTAATCAGTGGCCCACCTGGCTGTGGCAAGGAAATTGTGGCCCGTATGATCCACAATGATTCAGCCCGGGCAGACGGCCCTTTCGTCGTTCTTAATTGTGCAACCATGTCTCCTGAACACATGGAATCGGAATTGTTTGGCGAGGAGTCTCATACAAATGGCACTCAAGACCCCAGAAAGCTTGGAACCTTCGAGCGTGCCCACAACGGGACTCTCCTGCTCGATGAAGTTGCCGATATGCCCCTTGAAACACAAGGCAAGATTATCAGGGTCCTTCAGGAACAGGTTTTTGAGCGCGTTGGCGGCAATACTCAGGTAGAGGTCAGCGTCCGTGTTATCGCCACATCTACAAGGGATCTAACAGAAGAACTTGCACAAGGCCGGTTTCGTGAAGATCTCTATTATCGTCTTAATGTGGTTCCGATCACGGTTGCTTCACTGAAAGATCGCAGGGAAGATATACCTGAATTGACCAAACATTTCATGTTGCAATCAGCTGAGGATTCTGGTCAGTCACATCGTACACTGGGGCAAGATGCGCTCGCCATTTTGCAATCATACGACTGGCCGGGAAATGTCCGTGAGTTGCGCAATACTGTTGAGCGTTTACTGATTATGGCGCCAGGAGATCATACCTCCCCCATCAGTGCAGATATGTTGCCTGTTGAAATGACAGGAAAAATAGCAACATCTGAGGCCAGTCGTTTTGGGTTATCAGATAATATGGGGTTGTCTCTTCGTGATGCACGAGAGAGATTCGAGCGCGAATATCTGTTGGCGCAACTTAACAGATTGGATGGCAATATTTCCCGTACGGCGGAATATGTTGGCATGGAAAGGTCCGCACTCCACCGGAAACTAAAAAGCCTTGGCATAAACAGCTAATGGATAGGGGATTAATATCATGAAAGTCATCGTTTGTGGGGCAGGGCAGGTCGGCTTTAATATTGCACGACACCTCGCTATGGAAAACAACGATATTACAGTTATAGATCAATCTGCAGAATTGATCAGAACGGTTAATGACACCATAGATGCAACTGGTGTTCTCGGTCATGCTTCGCAGCCGGATATTCTGGCTAAGGCAGGCATTGAAAGTGCAGACATGATCATTGCTGTGACCTACGCCGACGAAGTCAACATGGTTGCCTGTCAGGTCGCTCACTCCCTATTTGATGTCCCCATCAAGATTGCCCGAATTCGCCAGCAAAGTTATCTCGAACCGAGCTGGGCAAATTTATTCTCACGCGACAATATGCCCATCGATGTGATTATCTCGCCGGAACGCGAGGTTGCCCGCGCCGTCAGCCGTCGACTGGAAGTTCCCGGAGCTTTTGAAATTATTCCACTTGCAGAAGACCGTGTGAAATTGATCGGTGTCCGTTGTACTGATAGTTGCCCGCTGATTAATACGCCTTTGCGCCAGCTGACAAAATTATTCCCGGATTTGAACATTGTTATTACCGGTATCATGCGCGGAAGCACGTCCATCGTACCCAAAGGCGATGATCAAATGCTTTCAGGCGATGAAGTCTATTTTGTTGTCGACGCTTCTCAGGTCAGCCGAGCAATGGCAGCCTTTGGCCAGGAACAAAGCGAAGCTCGACGTCTGGTTATTTTCGGTGGTGGTAATATCGGTATGTTTCTGGCACAGGAGATCGAACAGAATTACCCTTGGGTCAACGCCAAGTTGATCGAGCATAATAGCGAACGTGCCCAGTTAATTGCATCAACCCTGAAAAACACAATTGTTTTGAACGGGGATGTTTTGGATCCTGAGCTTCAGGAAGAAGCCAATGTTACATTGGCCGAAACCGTTGTTGCCGTCACCAACGATGACGAAACCAATATTCTGTCATCGTTGCTCGCCAAACAATATGGATGTGAACGTGTCATTACCCTGGTCAATCAGCCAGTCTATGAACCCTTGATTGCCTCTCTTGGTGTCGATGTTGTTGTGAATCCACGCCATATTACTGTTTCTACCATCTTGCAGCATGTCCGGCGTGGGCGTATTC
>JABJOR010000369.1 GCA_018664265.1 Rhodospirillales bacterium | reverse complement strand
GTTGGGTTGCACCACCATCAAAACTGGTAACTCTCGCTCTTTCAAGCGAGCAGTGTCAGATCAGGTCGGAACTAATACATCTTAAGAGACTTAAAGTCCCGCTCCAAGCCAATAGTGTTTCCGTGATCATCAACACCAATAAGCAAAAGACCGCCATCCGAATTCATCAATCCTGCAATGGTCCTAGCGACCGCCTTGACCAGTTCCTTGTTCGCGCTCACTAGCCTAACATCCCAGCGCAAGGTCTCCTTAAATTCAACATATTGTGTTTCACCGCTTGCGAGTGCCTCGCTTATTTCTCGATCTTCTGGAGCCTCGCAATTCGTAACAACATTAAAACATAGAGCATAAAAGGTTAGCAGGTCATAGTAGAGATCATCCTTTTCTTGTGTCGTTAAGAGCTTCTTTGTATTACACTGTCGTTCTATCTCCGTAGCATCGCAGACAATTGTTTCCAAATTTCCTTGTAATAAATTATCAAACCCGTTCGGTCCCTTTGTCGTAACCATTGTATTCTGATCTTGAGATTTCTTTTCATTCTGTAAAAAGGTTTGCAAAAATTCTAATGAATCATTCGGGTGCAAGTTTTTTTGCGAGCCAGCAATCTGATCTACTAATTGATGGCATATATTGTTCAAAATAGTTCCCGCCATCTCCTGGGGGCGTGGAGTCCTGTTCAATAATTGAATCATTCCGCCATAACCAACCATGAGCTCCACTCTGGACGGGTTATCCTCAGCGCTCACATCGAGAATCTGCGTTTTCTCTACATTTCTCCCAAGCCTACTAAGCAACTGTTGAACGATTTCCTCTATACCGTCTTCCCATTTAAGATAAAGCTTGTCATGTAGTAATGGATATTTCGTCAATACACTCTTGGGGTTAGCAATCAGTAGCGGAAGCACGATGACTTCACCTGAACTGTTTTCCCTGCTCAAGGAAGCATAAAGCTCCGCTTCAGGCCAAGGTTGATTTATGAACTCTTCCGAAATGAACACAATTACGAAGCTGGACGTCTCAAGACCTTCATTTACCGCCTTAGATATTGAGTCTCCCCATCTTATCATTGCATTGTCGATCCAGAAAGTTATTCCAGCATTCTCGAACGCCTTTGATAAAGGGATGATGTACTCGTCCTTGTCTTTGCTACAGTGGCAAAGAAAAACATCTCTCTTCGTCACGCCTTTGTTTGTCATTTCCTTATGATCCCGTTCCATTCAGCGATGTCACATCTTCGAAACCAGCGCCTTGTACGACTTCCAGAGCTTTCGTTTCATCACCAGTCTTTAGAATGACGATGGCTTGGCTCGTGCCGCCAATTACGGTCAAATAGCCGTACTCGATGTTAACGTGTGCATCCGTCAACGCCTCTGTGACACGCTCTAGTTCTCCGGCTTTGTGCTTCATTTTCAGAGCGAGCACATCGCTTTGCTCTACAACGATTCCCCTTTCCTTAAGTAACTCATTTGCCTTGTCGGGGTTCGAACAAATTAGTCGAATAATGCTACATGCCCCCGCTTGGTCTATTGAAAAGGCAAGAACGTTAACATCCTCATTAGCAAGGACTCTTAGTGTTCGATTGAGTTCTCCCGCAACATTTGGCAGGAATACAGATACTTCTGAAATCATTTAGGATATCCTCCTTGTACTGAGCCTCTTCAGTTAACGTCAGGTTTGTTGGTAAACATGATTTTCGTTCAACTGGAAACCCATGAGTGTTCCGACAACAGGATTATTCAGGTGTAAGGACCATAAGACAGGCAATATGCAGTGCTATTGGGACGTGCATTCCAATTATCCGACTTTTCCCATCTACCCCCTATGTTCTAACAAAACACGTTAAAGAAATTACACTTTCTCTAATAAACTCCTCCGAGCATGTATGTCAAGAAATTCTAGAAAAAATCGATCATGATGTAAACGTTTTCTGTATTTTGGTCGCTACAAATTCCCTAGTTGGATCGACAGGAAACGTTTTTGCGAGTGTCATTTTACGTCTGCTTTAAGCCTTAGTAGCTGACATCGACATTCACACTATATACGCCACAAAATTCGCATTTTTATGTGGCAATTCACAGCGAACTCTGAAACTTATTATAATGGCCATTTCGGGCGGTGCATCTCGAACGTATCCGTAACCCGTGCATAATCCATATACCCAAGGCGTCCTATCACATCGGCTTTTTCCATATCGACAAGGCCATCCGTCAGAATGTCATCGTTGATGTGAACGCCAATGACCTGTCCGAAAATCACCAGATTAGCCGCCCCGTCTCCCTCCGGTTTTAGCAACTCGACGGTTTGAACATATTTGCATTCCAGATGTGCCGGGCTGGCCTTGACCCGTGGCACGGAGACCAGCTCGGAAGCCTCTTTTTCCAATCCAGCCAATTCGAACTCATCTACATTATGAGGCGCATTAACCGCTGATATATTCATGGCATCTTTCAGCCCATACGTTGCCAGATTGAGAACAAACTCACCTGTTTGCTGGATATTGCGAACACTGTCCTTCAATCCGCCATCAGCGTGATAACCACTGGCTGCAAACATCACTTGAGGCGGGTCATAGGCCACGCCGTTAAAGAATGAATACGGTGCCAGATTGGTATTGCCCTCCGCATCAACAGAGGAAATCCAGCCTATGGGCCGCGGAAGCACCAACGCATTAAAAGGATTGTGTGGCAAACCATGTGGCTCGTCAGTCCGGTAGAACATTTTCGAATTTCCCTAATTAATTTTACAGATACTAAAATAGGGAACGGGGAGGCTTGTTGAAAGCCTCCCCGTCAAAAATACCGAATTTAGTTAGCAGCTATCACATCATATCTCTACGCAACGGCTGGCACATGCAATGCACACCACCACCCGCGTTAAGGAACATGGACATATCCGGATCATAAACCGTAAAGCCATTGGCGCGCAGTTTGGATACAAGGTCTTTGCTGGACTCTGGGGCCAACACACGTTCATTGCCTAGCGAGACAACATTGCAACCGAGCGCCATGGTATCTTTAAAGCTGACCGGAATCAGCTCGATCTTCTTACCCTTGAGCCATTTCACGATGTGATCAGGTGTGGTATCGAGGCAAACAGCCGCCAATTTAGGAGCAATCATGCAGACCATAAGATCAATATGAACATAGAAGTTATCGATTGGCGCGTAATGCACCTCCCAACCTTCTTTTTCCATCCAGCCTGCAATCTGGTTTGCAGAGACTTCTTCACAACGCAGTCCTGTATAGCCCACCATGACAGCGCCGGGCTCGATAATATTAAAATCGCCGCCTTCAAAGTTTCCTGCTGAAACCATGTCATAAATCGGGATACCAGCAGACTCGTAGAACCGCAGAGCTGCTGAGTATTCACCACGTCGGCGTGGGTTACACATTTGGGTAATAACCGCGCCCCAAGGTGTCATAAAGCTCGAATCACGGGCATAGACCTGATAGCACAGCTCTTCCTGAGCAGGGTGCAAATGAACACGCACACCAGCTTCTTCGTAGGCATCGACCATTTCGCGGTGCTGACGCATGGCGACCTGATGATCAAACTGGATACCGTCACGTTGGGCAGCACGAACAACCGAGCTGAACTGGGCATTTTCAGCCGTCATCCAACGGAACGTTTCTGCCGGGCCAAGCAGTACATCACGCAATACACCATATTCGCTGTTGATGCCCCAATCCTTGAGCGGTTCTGTATTACCATCCAGATTGCGACGCCGAAAACGGCTTTCCTGATCTTGTGCTATAGCGTTCATCTTAAGGCCTTTCTATTTACAAACATTGAGCCTGTATAAAACAAAAACTGACACAAAAGTGAAGTACCCGCGTTGGGTTACAGAAAAATATGAAGATCTAGCGAGTGGGCTGAACCTGATCCCACCAAG
>JABJOR010000368.1 GCA_018664265.1 Rhodospirillales bacterium | reverse complement strand
TTGCTGAGCATAACAAACGCTTTTATAACCTGAACGTGGATTGGGAAACGAATGTGCTGGTAACCTCAGGAGCCACTGAAGCTCTTGCCGGTGCATTGCTTGCTCTTATCAATCCTGGCGATGAAGTTGTTTTAATAGAACCGGTTTATGACAGTTATATACCAATGATTTTGAGGGCAGGGGGAGTGCCAAAAACAGTTCGTTTAATGCCACCCGACTGGACACTTACACGCGAAGCATTAGAGGCCGCATTCTCTGATAAAACGAAGCTGATTTTATTAAACTCCCCGCACAATCCTGCAGCCAGAGTCTACAGCCATGATGAGTTGAGCATGATTGCCGAAATGACTCAAAACTACGATACATATGCTCTATGTGATGAAGTATATGAGCATATCATTTTTGACGAACACAAACATATCCCGTTAATGAGCTTGCCGGGCATGATGGAGCGCTGCATTCGAATTGGCTCAGCAGGCAAAACCTTTTCCATGACTGGTTGGAAAGTTGGGTACGTAACAGCTCCGTCGCATTTGCATACCGCCCTGTGTAAAGCCCATCAATTTCTTACATTCACAACACCTGCGATGGTTCAATACAGTGTTGCAAGCGGATTGGGAGAAACTGATGCATATTTCGATAACCTGGCATCAGACATGCGACAAAAACGTGATTTGTTATCTACCGGATTAAAAAATGCAGGTTTTGGTGTTCTCGATACCCAGGGAACATACTTTTTAAGTGCAGATATTCGCACTACCGGATTTAAAGGCGATGATGTAGAGTTCTGCCAACATATAACAGAACATGCTGGAGTGACTGCATTACCCATGAGTGCCTTTTATGATGGCCCCAGATGCACAACTTCAAACCAGCAAACGAAACCATCGTATTTCGTGCGATTCTGTTTTTGTAAGAAAGAGTCTGTCCTTGAAGCCGCAAGCGCAAAACTAACTGAATATTTTCGGGGTTAAATGTGCATAAATTTTTGATAGCCGATGAAGAAAAACTTTTTTGTAGCGGCCTGGAATTAATTTTAAAAGAACAGTTCCTGCGCGCCAGTGTTTTTACATGCCATGACACCAAAGCTTTGACAATTGGATTGGAATATCAGGAAAACTCTGAAAATCAGGATAAACAATATGATCTTCTGATCCTGGACTTGTTATTGGCCAAGCGCGGGAACTTTGAAGCTTTGAAACGTATATCGAAAATGTCATCCGACATTCCGATCGTTATTATTGGCAGGGATCATGGCACTGATATAATCAGATCTTGTATGAATAATGGCGCGAATGGCTACATTCTTAAATCATCCAGCGTAAAAACGCTTAACCTTGCCATTAACCTGATTCTATCCGGTGAAGTTTATGTTCCACCGACGCCATTTATTGAGCAAATCCCACAAAGCAGCGTTCACCCGACAAAACGCTATGGCCAGGATAACCCTCTTGGCAACCTGACCCGCAGACAATTTGATGTCCTCGTTTTGATGATGGACGGGCATCCGAATAAGCAAATAGCTTTAAACCTGGGCTTACTTGAAAACACAGTCAAAGCTCATGTTAAATCTGTTCTAAAAAAATTGAATGCCCGAAACCGGACACAAGCTGTCATTATTGCTTCTTCTCTTGGTTTATCATTGCCACATACTCCATAAAATACTCCTCCGAATCGATTATTTGATTCCCGAAATCCCTCAAAATTTTAATGCCAAGAAACAATGTTTAGTGCAATACGATTATGTGGTATCCCACCAGAGGGCAAAATACTCTTAAAATTGGGCTGATATTGGTGCTATTTTAACCCTAAAGTAGTATAAAATAACCCTTTTGCCCTATAGGCAATCTCTTCAATAGAGCAGAAAATCATTGCACCGCAGAATATGAATATATTTTGCGTCAATAAAAAATAGAGATAGCCATTATGGCTACTTTAGGGATGGTAAGTAGAGTGTTTTGAATACCTATAATGGTATGTAGAAGCACTCTCGTTAAATAATTCTAAGCTGGAGAGAGAGGAGACCTTCATGGAAGATCAATTATATGCTCTCACGACAATATTTACCGAGGTTTATTACTGGATCACGGTTGTTTTCATGTTCCTTATTCATGTTGGATTTTGCATGTATGAAGTAGGGGCATCTCGTCGTAAGAACATGATGCACACACTTATGAAAAACACTATGGTGATACCACTTGTCACCGTGACTTTCTTTTATTTTGGTTGGTATATTTATTTTGGTTGGATCAACGGTATCCCCGGAATTATCGGTGCTGACGCAATGCCTTATGGCCTGGAGAATAACTGGTCACAGCCGTGGAGCCCACTTATGGGTGCTACGCTGAACAGTGAGGGTGATGGCTACTGGTCACACATTAATGGTGTGTTCTGGGCTGCGTTCCTGCTGTTCTCATGGACTGCCGCTTCAATTGTATCAGGTGCTGTTATCGAACGTATTCGTTCTGGTGCATTCTGGATTTTGGCCGTTGTTATTGGTTCATTCACCTGGATTATCGATGCTGCATGGGGCTGGTCTCCTGATGGCTGGATGGTCCGTGTACTTGGTTACCACGATGCCTATGCATCTGGTGTTATCCACGCTATTGCCGGTGGTTTTGCCCTTGGTGTTCTGGTCGTTCTCGGACCACGTATTGGTAAGTTTGCAGCCGACGGCACACCCCGTAACATCGTTCCACATAACCCATGGTTGGTAACAGTTGGACTGTTCCTGATCTATACAGGTTTCTGGGGCTTCTATGTTGCTTGTAATATCCCCATATTGGATGTTGGTGCAATGGCTGGTATGGAAGGCTCGTTCTTCTCAACCACCAATATTTATCTCACCCCGACAACCACATCAGCAATTACCTTTAACTTCCTGATGTCACTGTCCGGTGGTTTGATGATGGCTTACCTGATTTCAAAGGGTGATGCTTTCTGGACCTATTCCGGTGGTTTGGCCGGTGTTATTGCTGCGTCTTCCGGTAACGATTTATACCATCCAATTCAGGCTATGTTTATTGCCGCTCTTGGTGTTATCGTTGTTTACAAGATGCACTTCTGGGTCGAACGCAAGTTCAAAATTGATGATGCTGTTGGTGCTGTTGCCGTTCATGGTTACGGTGGGTTCTTCGGTGTTGTTGCAGCTGGCTTCATGCTTTGGGGCTATCCTTCATCTTTCACCGAAGGTTATGCAGCAATTAACCCGTTGGGTCAGTTCATTGGTGCCATCATCATGTTCTTCGTCCTTGGTTTCGTCCCGGCGTACATCGTCTCGAAGATTCTCAATGGCATGGGACTGCTCCGCATTCCTGAACGTATAGAACTTGCTGGTCTTGATCTTTCTGAATTCCACGACCGTTACCTCGACGAATCTGAGGTTGCTGCGGCTGAGGAAGAAGAAGGTCGTGCCCGAGGCATCATCTGATAGAAAGGAGAACATCTTATGTCTACAGGATTAACTACCTGGAACCAAAACTTAGCTGAAGTAAGCGAAATATATCCTTTCGTTGGAACAGAAATGATTCTGGCTATTGCAGCAATTGCAAGCTGGATCATCTGGCACCTTATTCAGATAAAAATGGAAAATAAGCTGATTGCAGAAGAAGATGCAATGTATCAGGATAAAGATAAACTGAATGCCGCAAGGCATCTGGCAAATGCTGAATCAATCAGTGAAGTCGCAAAGGCTCACGCTGAAGGATACTAAGCTTTTAATTTTGATGACGCGTTTTTCGTCATTATAAAAAGAATTCCGGCTGTCCCTAACGGGGTAGCCGGTTTTTTTTGATCAAGAGCAGATCACAGACTTGACCTGCTCTGATGGAGCGTCTAAAGAAGTCGCACTGTTCGCAAGTTCAGTATGGTGATTGTAGCTCAGTTGGTAGAGCCCCGGCTTGTGGTGCCGGTTGTCGCGGGTTCGAGTCCCGTCAGTCACCCCATTTCCCCTTAAATCATTGATTTCATAATCAGCTTAACTACGATAAGTAATTGTAGCCCGTTTTGCATTAAACTATGTGAGCAGGGTACGACACATACACTCGACTCCTGAACATTCAAGGCGGGGCACTCTATGAATAAATCAATGCTAACCAACCTTATTGCACTGTTAATCACTGTCGTCGGATATTTTGCTCCTGCGCAGAATGACCTGATCTTCATGATCGGAATTTTTGCATTATCAGGTGGTGTAACCAACTGGCTGGCAATCCATATGCTCTTTGAAAAGGTCCCCTTGTTGTATGGCTCTGGTGTCATTCCAAACCGGTTTGAAGATTTCAAAGCCGGCATAAAGACTCTTATTGTAGAAGAGTTCTTTTCCCATGAGCATATTGAACGGTTTTTCCTGCAAAACAGTGATAGTGCTGCGTCAGGTATTGTTGATAAAGTTGACTTTGATCGAGTGTTTTCCGGTCTGACAGATGCGATCGCTGACAGTCAATTGGGAGGGATGTTGTCCATGGTCGGAGGCAAAAAGGCTCTGGAACCATTACGTGATCCGGTTACACAGAAACTTAAAGATATCATCGCCGAACTGGCAGATGAAAACATGAGTGAAGATACTGCACGAGATATAACAAGCACGCTGGTTTCAAAGGTTGAGCACATTATCGACACCAGGCTTGAGGAACTGACACCAGAAAACGTTAAAAACATCGTTCAAAATATGATCCGAAAGCATTTGGGTTGGTTGGTTGTTTGGGGGGGGGTTTTTGGTGGCAGCATTGGATTGCTGGTTAACGCAGCAGGCTACTAAAAAAAATGCCGGGACAAGCTGCCCGGCGAAGTTTAACAGGGAGAAATAAGAATCTAATCTAAAGAAACTATAACATACTATGTTAACTTTATCAAAACTGTGATCTGGATCACTGTTCAATAAAAAATTAATTTTATTTTTCAAAATCACACGGGTAGGTAGTGTAGAGACATATAAGCGATTGAAACTACTAAGTTACTTCATTTTTATTTGCAAAACCCACACCTATAAGATAATGATAATGCAGCTGCCTACCCAAACAGGTGGTAATAATTGAATTTGCCTTAATTTTCAAGAGGATCTGATGTCCCACATTGATATTGTTTTGGTTGATAAAAGCCCATTGGTGTTGGCCGGGTTGACCAAAATTTTTGGTGATGACCCACGCTTTTCTATCATTGCTACTGCAGCTGATGGAGAGCGCTTCATGGAAGCTCATGAACGACTGACATTCGATGTTGCCGTCATTGGTTGGGAAATGCCCTATATGAGCGGGCGTGATGTTCTGAACGCTTTAAAAGGATTGCCGGATGCTCCGCGTATCGTCGTTCACACTGGCAGCAGCAAACCGGGGATTGCGCGACAAGTTCTGCAACTGGGCGGAGCAGGGTTTTGTTCTAAACAGGACACGCCTGAATTACTCGTTGATACAGTCGTCTCCGTTGCTGAAGGACGTATGGTCTTTCCTTTCATGAATATTGATGCTCCTTCCAATAATGCACTTGATAGCTTGACCCCACGCGAACAGGATTTGCTTGCTTCGCTTGCCGATGGACGGACCAATTCGCAAATAGCCGCACAATTCGGAATCTCCTTAAACACGGTCAAGTTTCACCTTAAAAATCTTTATGAAAAACTCAATGTTAATAATCGAGCACAGGCTGTTGCCCGATATCTTGCTGATGGTGATATGAGCTGACATGAATACTCCTGCAAATAATTTTCATAGTGGTAAAGCACCGCAATACCTCAAGTTCGCCCTGCGCGAGGTTACAGAAGCCGCTGCACGTGCTGCAAATGAATGGATTGGTCGTGGTGAAGCACGCCAGATCAATGAAGCAGCGGTCAGTGCCATGCGCAATGCGTTTTCGGCAATCCCGATCAAGGGTCAGATAGTCATTGGCGATGGAAGCGATGCAGCGGATCAACGTGCAGCTTTTACAAACGGTGAGATTGTTGGTGATAGTAACGCGAAGCTTGAATTTGATATTGCTGTTGATCCAGTCGAAGGGACAAGTTTTCTGATGCGTGGCATGACAAATGCCATGGCGGTTATTGCGCTTGCCCCTAAAGGAACGATTATGAACACTGGCCCGGCTTTTTATATGGAAAAATTTGTCGGTCCACCTGCTGTCCGGGGCAAGATCGATCCTGAATCTCCGCTTGAGGATAAACTTGCAATCATCGCCAGAGAAACTGGCAAGAGTATATCTGATCTCATCATCTTCGTTGTTGAAAAACCGCGTCACCGTCGTTTGATCGAAAACATCCAACGGTGTGGTGCGCGGGTCGCTTTATATCCAGCAGGCGATATTGCCGGTGCCATTATGGCATCCAGGGTCGATAGCGGAATCGATGCCTTGATGGGAACAGGCGGAACGCCGGAAGGCATTATATCTGCCTGTGCAATTCGTGCCTTGGGAGGGGAATTCTTGACCCGGTTCGACCCTCAGCTTCCCAGTGAACACATCGCGGTCCGTGAAGCGGAACTTTCGACTGATAGATGGATGACGCTCGATAACCTGGTCTCATCACGCAATGTATATTTTGCAGCAACAGGAATCACCACAGGTCTATTATTCGACGGGATTGTACGATCCCCTGACTATGAGCGTATGGAATCCTTGCTGATATCCGGTGAAACGGGCGAGTACAGTATTTTGACAAGTTACCACAGACTATCCGAGATTGAGCCATGCCTTTAAACAGACTGAATGATCGCCCCATTATACTGGGTATTATTGGAGATTCTGCCGCCGGTAAAACAACATTTGCCCGGGGAATTGCCAATATTCTTGGGGAAGAACGAGTTGTCACCATCTGCACGGATGATTACCATAAATACACCCGTAAAGAACGAGATGCTAAAAATATTACGGCTCTGGACCCTGATGCCAATCATATTGATATTCTTGAGCAACATATTCAGTTATTACGTCAGGGCAAACCCATTTTAAAACCCGTCTATAACCACGATGATGGAACGCTTGGCCCCGCTGAATACATTGAGCCGCGCGAATACATTATTCTTGAGGGTCTGCTTGGGTATTCAACACGAACCATGCGTGATTGTTACGATGTTAAAGTTTATCTGGAACCAATGGAAAATCTTAGGGTACGTTGGAAAATTCAACGTGATACCCTGGCGCGCGGGTATGAAATTGATACAGTTATGAAAATTCTGGAACATCGTGAAGCTGTCAGCGAGAAACATATTCACCCACAACGAACTTTCGCTGATATGGTCGTGCGTTTTTTTCCTCCAGATACCAATACGGAAGAAACAGGGGCAGGGCTGAACGTTATTCATACATTGCGCCCAACATTACCACACCCCGATCTGTCAACAATAATTGAGGCCGGGGCCAAAGCTGGCATTAAACTGGAGCTTTCACGCGATACAGACGGAAAACCTGTTGATGTACTGGCTATTAATGGTTCTATCGATTTGAGGCGCGCCCAGAGGATGGAGGATTTATTATGGGATCTGATCCCGGAAGCCCAGCACATGCGTGATAACATCGGTCAATTTGAAGAAGGCAATATTGTGGAATTAAGCCACACCCTGGCGCTATCTCAATTGTTGATAACGTTCCACATGGTCAAGGCTGCTCTAGGCCATCACGCTATATAGTTACCAGCCCTGAGCCATATCGTTGATAATAAAGTCGGCTCTTTGTATTGGTCCGCCATATTCGGGGTTTGGAAATTGCTTGGACCAATGATCCATTTTCACGGCCATTGAACACAGTAACGCGCCAATCGTCGTGTGGCTACTTTCGATTGTATCTCTGAATTTAGCAAATTTTACGGGTGACATATCAAC
>JABJOR010000367.1 GCA_018664265.1 Rhodospirillales bacterium | reverse complement strand
GCCGATCAAAATAACCGATACCATTTAGCTCTATGGGAATTGCAGGTTCAACAATTTCTGAAAGCACAGAATCAATTTCACGGGCATCAGGCTCTGGCACCTCACCAATGAACCGCATAGTCAAATGCATATTTGCACCGTCTATCCAGCGTGCATTGCTTAAACCCGATTGCAAAGTGGCAAGTTGTGCGCGGACATCCACTGGAAGAGGGATAGCAACAAATAACCTCATCATTTCATGGGTTCCTCATAAAACGTATCAGGGGGCCGGATTGGGGTCCGCCATATGGATGGTCTCTATACTTTCCAATATACTATCATCAAGGATAATATCATCAGACTCAATATTACTTTCAAGCTGTTGCAATGTGGTCGCGCCAATAACATTGGAGGTCAAAAATCGCCTGCTGTTCACATAGGCCAATGCCATTTGTGCCGGATCAAGTCCGTTCGACTTCGCAAGATCTACATATTTTTGTGTCGCCACAATACCGCGTTCAGTCACATACCGCCCGTAATGAGGAAATAGTGTCAATCGTGCGTCCGGTGGTTTGGCACCGCCAAGATATTTCCCTGAAAGTGTTCCCATGGCCAGAGGCGAATAGGCAGTCAGACCACAGTCTTCTCGAATGGAGACTTCGGCCAAACCGATTTCAAATGTCCGGTTCAGCAAACTGTAGGGGTTTTGGATGCTTGCCATGCGCGGCAAGCCAATGGACTCGGCCAACTCCAGCATTTTCATCAAGCCCCAGGGTGTTTCATTGGAACATCCCACAGCCCTGATTTTTCCTGCTTTTACCATCTTCGCCAATACCGTCAGAGTTTCTTGGAGCGGCGTTCCGCCAGCTTGCGGGCTGTCATCATGGGTATAGCCAAGTCTGCCAAAAAAATTGGTCGAACGGTCAGGCCAATGAATTTGGTAAAGATCAATATAGTCCGTGCGAAGGCGTTGCAGGCTTTGATTCACGGCCTCGGTAATTTGCTTTTCACCAAACGACAGGTCTCCACCGCGAACATGTTTGAAACTCTCCCCGGGGCCGGTGATCTTTGTGCCCAGCACCACCTTGTCGCGATTGTTGCGCTCAGCAAACCAGTTACCGATGACGCGCTCGGTGCTGCCTTGTGTTTCAGGACTGGAAGGCACGGAATACATTTCGGCGGTGTCAAAAAAATTGATCCCGCGATCCAGTGCCATATCCATTTGGGCAAAGCCTTCATTCTGGCTGTTCTGCTGGCCATATGTCATGGTGCCCAAACAAATTCGGCTGACATCGATACCTGTGCGTCCCAGTTTTGAATAGTGCATGGATAAGCCCTTTTAGAAAAACAAGACCAGTACGCCTGTATAGCTGTGAAGACGTGTATTGGAAACTTCACCATTGCCAAAAAATCCGACAATCGGAACATCACCGAGAGCTGCGCGTATCATCCTGGCTTCCTCGCCAGAGGTGCCAAACATAAATGGTCCGCGGGCAACACAAGAATAATATAGCCCGCCTTTTGGCTCGGACGGCATTCGTGCTTTTATGTTATCAAGCATACGGTCCATATCGGCGCGGGCGCTGGGTGGGTCGCGGCGGACAAACGAAACGCGGTCCCCCGGCACAACCATATCAGCAATGGCAACCCAGCCTTTGTCCGGATCAATCGCTGTTAAATTTCGCACCATATAATCCCCGGTGTCGGAGCCCGTAACAGGAATTGCCGCATGAACGAATCCGGATAGCCGAGAAAGGTCGCGTGACAGCAACTCGCCAACGTCGTCTTTCAAGACATCCAGAGCTGAGCAGCCATTTAACCCCATAATGACATTATCGACAGCCTCTGTGACCAGATGTGACTCTCCCAAAGGCATGCAGCCCTGGGTGAGGGCTGTAATCACATTTACCTGTGGGGCAAAGGCCACGCCAGAAACACCGTTGCCTGTTAACTGATCTGCGATCTGATAATTGTCGCTGCGTGATGCTGACAATCCACCGACAAGGAAGCTTCCGCCAAGGATGCCGCCCATAGTCTCGGCCATGGATTCGATTAAAGACACCACATCTTCACAGGATGGGTCACCATGAACGACCCCGAATCCCGGCGAAGTCTCTTTAAACCATTGCAGTGTATTGTCTGGCAAAGCCTCCTCAAGATCATGAATCGGTGGCACAATATGAAAATCACCTACCGGGAATTGTCCTGCCAAAACCCCGACAGCAGGCATGTCATGATACTCCCACGCATCAACCAAGACCCCGGTACCGATTGTGCCGACCCAATGGCTCATGCCCGTTTTCTGTCGAAGATAGGTGAGAATTGAGCTGATATCAGGGGCAAATGCATCTGTAATATAGACGAAGCCAAGCCAATTCATGCCAGCATTTGCTTCAGGGATATTACCCTGCTCATTAAGCAATCCATCTACGCATTCTTTAGCTGCGTACGCCCAACTGCTGCCTGTTCCGTGTGCACTAAGAAATTTATTCATATCATGTTTAAGTTTCTACGACACAAAGGGATAGTGCAATGCCTAAAATTGCTGTATGTTTATTTTAATAAAAATTACCCTAAACAGTTGATTCAAATGGTTGGCATGCCATATTAATACCATATTTAAAGGTAATGTATTTTGCTTATGCACAGGGATACTCCCTGAACCAACACAGGAGTTTACGATAAATGGATTCGAACAATAAGTTTGAACTGAAAACAGCCCGGATGAGCGGCGCACAAGTCAGTGCTGCCGATATCGATGTCGGTCTGCGCAGCTATATGCTCCGGGTCTACAACTATATGACAATGGGCTTGGCCTTGACCGGTGCAGTTGCCTTTGCAGCAAGCACAAGCGCAAGCCTGATGCAGGCTATTTACGGCACTCCCCTGCAATGGGTTGTTATGCTGGCACCATTGGGCTTTGTCATATTCTTCAGTGCCCGTATCAATGCCATGAAAGCGTCTACCGCACAGGCAGTTTTCTGGGCTTTTTGTGCCTTGATGGGGCTGTCACTCAGCTACATCTTCCTGGCCTATACCGGCGCTAGCATTACCCGCGTGTTCTTTATAACCGCTGGCACGTTTGCAGGTATGAGCCTCTATGGCTACACCACAAAGCGTGATCTTTCCGGCATGGGCTCGTTCCTGATGATGGGTCTGATCGGCATTATCATTGCCTCAATCGTCAACATGTTCATGCAAAGCTCAGCCATGCACTTCGTTATCTCAGTGATTGGCGTACTGGTTTTTGTTGGCCTGACCGCCTACGACACACAGGCAATAAAGTCTATTTACAGCGAATCAGACGCGGGTTCTACTCAGGAAAAGAAAGCTATTATGGGCGCGCTTCGCCTGTATCTGGATTTCATCAACCTGTTCATTATGCTGTTGAGCCTGTTCGGGAATCGCGAATAAGCCTATAAGAATTATCAAATCAAAACGCCCGGCATTCCACCGGGCGTTTTTTTATGCACTATGAATTTCACAGTTTGTTTACGCAAATCCGGTAGAATTGCGACCACTGAAATTTAAAACGGTGCACAGTACGATGGATTTAGACGATCCCGACCTGAACAAGCCAGATACGCCCACATCAAACACGGGCGATCAACATTATGGCGTTCCTGCACAGGACAAAGATTTCAACAATATCCTTGAGCTGATCAGCGAAAGAAGGCCATCCTTACGGCTGGTCAAACTGCTCGGTACCTCTTCAGCAAAAGTCCTGCCTTTCAAGCGTCCCATTGCCCTTATTATTGGTGGATTTGTTCTTAGCGCTTACGCTCTTATTTAAATTGCACCCAGCATCCTGATCAGGCATTATCCGCTCAGGACGTTAAAACAACACACACCGGGTTAATCTCGAGCATACGAGGTGATCAGGTTGTTTATTCTTATGGAGTGCTACATCGTGAACCACCGTATTGTTTTTCTCGACAGAGATACCATCGCCCCCGATATCAATGTACGGCGTCCTGATTTTAACCATGACTGGGCCGAATTCGGTAAAACCAAAGTGGATGAAATCGCTGAACGCCTGAGCGGGGCGACCATCGCCATCAATAACAAGGTTGCCTTGCGTGAAGAAACCCTGAAACAATGCCCGGACCTCAAGATGATCGCGGTCGCAGCGACAGGCACCGATAATATCGATCTGGCCTACTGCAAGGCCAATGATATTACAGTGTCCAATATTCGCGGTTACGCCGTGAATACGGTGCCAGAGCACACATTCGCCCTTATTTTGTCTCTGAGCCGTGCAATTCCAGGCTACCGTGAAGACGTTATCAACGGAGAATGGCAAAAATCAGGTCAATTTTGTTTCTTCAGCCACCGGATTTCTGATTTGTCCGGCAAACGCCTGTGCATCATGGGTGAAGGCGCTTTGGGCCAGTCCGTCGCGCACATCGCGCGCGCATTCGGCATGGAAGTCATCTTTGCTGCCCACAAAGGCTCAACCGGGCTTGGCCCGCTTTATACGCCTTGGGACGAATGCATTGAAACCAGTGATATCTTCACCCTGCATTGCCCCTTGATGCCCAGCACCGCCGAGATGATTGGTCTGGATGAATTCAAACGCATGAAAGACACGGCCATCATCGTCAATACGGCCCGTGGCGGATTGATCAAGGAAGCCGACCTCGCGACAGCCATCAAAGACGGTCTGATCGCAGGGGCTGCCATCGACGTGTTGCCAGTTGAACCACCAGCCGATGATCACCCGTTACTTGAGCTTGCCAGACGGCCAAACTTTATCCTGACCCCGCATGTGGCATGGGCCAGCACTGAAGCTATCCAGACCCTGTGCGATCAGCTTATCGATAACATTGAGAACTACGTTTCAGGAAATCCCTCAAACGTCGTTTAGTATTTCCGCAATACGGCCATGGCATCATTCAGCTGACTCATACGTGTATGATTGCCATGGTCGCTGTCCGGATGATGAATGGCGGCCAAGGTTCTGAACCGGGAGCGTATCAATTCCATACCGGGTCGTTGGCCCGGAAAATATCCCAAAACATGTAAAGCCTCTTCGCGGGTTTCAACACCGTTGATCAGAGGTTCAAAATTCAGAACCGAAATGATTGAATTCAGGCGCGAAACCTTTTCTTCCAAGTCATGAATGCCCTGGGACCTGGTTTTTGGCAAAATACCCGGTGCGTCCAACTCAACAGTTACTTTGCCACTGTCCATATCCAACGCAATACCGAGCGCACAACGTATATATACGCTATCGAAACCATCTGCCATGCGAACTTGCAATCTGGGTTTACGCTGCCATGGCCTGCCCGCTGATGGGCCGGACTTCAACGTCACTGTCTCCCGATCATCACGCCCCGGTCCACCCGGATCAGGATATATGGATATGGTCTCTGGAGGTAAAACCAGTATGACAGAACGGGCAATGTCGGCCGCGTTGGCACCGCGCTTGTCCGCCAGCACCAGAACAGAATCGCGAAACGCACTGCTGCAGGTCACTGTGTAGGAACGCTTGCCCTGTTGTGATCCCATAACGTCTTTTCCTCAGGTTTTTTTAACCTTCTCGGCGCAGCTGTTCCGCTACTTTTGATACATACAGGCCCAAAAAAGCCTCTGAAGCCCGGATAAAACAGCAATCAGATCAACAATTCAAGAGAACTATACCTGTCCTGTAACGACTGTAAGGCCTGCATCCATAATTGCAACTACGTATGTGGGCAAAAATCAACTTTCCACCCTGGAATTCACAATCCAACCCCAAAACTGCTCAAACCACCCTCTTTCATAAAGCACTAAAAGAAAAATTATTATAACCAATTGAAAAGAAACATATTATTCAATCGCTCTGCGTTAACCTTTTCTTTACTTTTGCTACAGTTTCTTAATATCTGAGTAACATGTTGGCTTGTTTTGATACAGATCGCCAATCTGGCCCTATTCTTTCAGGGAAAATTTGAATTCAAAAACCAAAATTGCTGATTTAAAACACCTGAAACCAGCAAAATCGGCGATATTGTTTCAGACCACCCCATTCAAATTTAAAAATCAAAGCCTTCATTGACCAGCCGGAATTTAAGATTTCATTAACCATAGCCTGTAACATATGAATTCAGAGCAAATGCGCCAATTACCCTGGCTGTGAGAATCAATTTTAGATAAAGATAAAGGCCGAAAGAAGCCATTCCAGTTTTGCAACAGGTTCATTAAAGAACACATCTGGATAGAGGCAAAACATAAAAATTGGAAACCCAACCCAGCACAAAGGCAGTGTGGTTAATTTTGGTAAACAGCTATGCAAATTGATCACATCTCGTTTTATGCTTACACCCCAATCCAATCCTCTGGGGCCTGGAGTCAATTTACAGAGATTAGATCAAGGCCTCGCACCTCAATTATTCCTAGAAACTCAAGTGATGGAGCGTCAAAGGAAATAGGTTAGCGGACACATTCCGGAAAAATTATTATGCTAGCGTAATAATATCTGACGCCGCACTCATGACACATCATGAATCTGTAATCCAGCAGTTGTAAAGATCGTGCGCAGGGCCGGTTGTCTTGCGCCAGCCCAACCATCACAAGGACCCTCCTTCATTGGGGATGCCTGCACGGAATAAGTCATCTAATTTTCATTAATAATCCGGATTGAATGTGTTCTCAGGGGTGAGTGTAATACAGGTTCTTGGTTTGATCTTTACAAATAGACCGCATGCCCGAAAAGGCTAAGGCCTGTAAGATACTTGGAATTACGCACCGGATAAAATGGCAATGTGGACATAAGCTCCGCAGCCTGGTCTTTATAATTTGGAGAAAATTTAAATTCCACAATAGCCTTGGAATACGCATTTTGGCCGATCAGCCTGCTGTGAGTGTTCGACATAACATCACCATACGTGACGTTATGATCAATAGTTACGCGAACATCACCTGGCCCCACATAATAATCACGCTCGTACTCAACCAACAAATTTGCATTAAGCACATCAATAGATACCGGAAGGTCTCGCCACGGATTTGCAGCCAGCTCCTTACGCAATTCATTGGTTAATTGGTTTCCATCTTCAGTATGAATCCTACTACCATCAATGGTTTCAAGAACCCGATCATATTTGGTCCCCAAACGTCCTTGCTTGGATTTAATTTCAAACTTCGGTTTGGCAGAAGCAAAGACTTCCTTCCCGTTCACATCCGAATACCAGCGAACTCTGAATTTATTTCGCACACCAATGCCTGATAAATTATCACGGGCTGAACCCATTTCAGCAGTATCGAAATAGACAGAATGAACACCACGCCTGGAATAGGCCCGTCGAAAGTATGCCGCACTGGCAATCCATTGAGAAAACTCAATAAGGCCCATCGGATCGAGGGCGTATTTGATTTCATAGCGCATCATCTGGCTTATTGAACCTTCTTCATAGAACCTGCTGCGTATAACGCATCGACATCAATATTCTTGCCTGTAAAACGTCTATTATTCAAAACCAATATGCTCCCGGTTTGATTGATGACGTCATCTTCACCGATGTTACCGCCTTCAATTTGCAGCTCGGCAGGGCCATACATTTCTTTCTTTTGATAGGCCATACCAGCAAACAACTCAAAGTCCTGCACATCCAGATTACGGACAATAACATGAGACCCATCCTTGCTTACAATCCCCGTCCCCACGTGATTTATTTGAGAATTCTCAATCGTAACAATACTCTTCTCACCCACTGAAATAGCCTTGTCTGTAATATCAGAAAACACAAGATTTTTTGCAACGATCTCAGAGCCAGATGTATCCAGCCCATCTCCGTGAATATCTGTAAATCGAGATGCCTGTATTACACCATTTGAAAAATCACTATCAAATGCATCCGAACGGGTATTTGAGAATACCGTATCCTTAATATCAAAATCCGAATGTACAATGTTTAAGGCATCCTCTGCCTGAGAGCCTGCAAAAGTAACATGGCTGAGGGATACATCCGATTTATAGAATGTAACACCCCCTGTTAACATCAAAACACCATCAGACAGATAATTCGTATCCGCAAGCGTGACATGTGACATCCGGCTATTTTCAGGAGCATCAACGACATACAGTCCTTTCCAGGTCCCACCTTCGACGCCCTGCATTCGGACAGGGTTATCGGATGTTCCATCGATAGTCAAAGAGCCCCCCTGTACAATCAAATAAGCCTCGGATGCAAAATTTAACACAGTCCCCGGTGCTATGTTTAATGACATATCGCGCGGTAATACAATGGGCTTGTTGATCATCCATGTTCCCGGAGAAACATAGATCTGATCATTTCTGATTGAAGTAAATTCAAATTTTTCCAGAGCTGCCCTGTCCACAATTTTATCAAGCAACGGGTTCACAAGATTATTAAACAAGGTCAAGCGCGCCCTTTCCTCAAGCTTCCCTTCAACCCCTGGAACACGGCTGACAACCTTGATGTACCGATCACTTCCCAAAATACCGGATTGGCGATTTTCAGGTGCCAACAAATCATTGGGAACAGGTATTTTTACTCGGGCCGTTAGCTTATCCTCCATCATACCAAAAGGCAGCATAAGGGGTTTATTGATCAAGGGTGTCGATTCGCAAATTTTTTTCTTTTTACAATGAAGCGTGACAGACAAGACCTCCGTTGGCGCCCCCAGTAAATTATATATATTCAGATACCCATCAGCATAATATTCAACGGAAAAATGGCGCGGCAATCGAATATCCGGTGGATAGACAACTGCTGGTTTCGGCTCTATCTGCTTCTTGGGTGTTTGTTTTATATCTTCGGGTATATATTTTTTATAGAATTCAGAACCGGAATTTTTTAAATTATCAAAATTCTCATTAAACTGATCAATATCAAAGCCCGGGCACTGCAAGGGAAATTTTTGACACAGTAAGTCATAGTCTTCTTCAAGGATTGCTCTGGCTTTGTCCAGAAGATCCAAATTTTTATTAAAACTCGATTCAAATCTCGGGTCCTTCAGTAAATCCAAATAAAATCCTGAAACTCGCTTGAAAACTTTCTTTTTTATGTTTCCCTGGTCCGTTGTTATAACAGTCCATTTCAGTGTATAGGGATTAATATAAATTCGAGAATTCAAATAGCTTAATGTATGGAGGTTTTTCCATGCTGTTGCGCCAATAAGAGCCTTGGAAAAACTATCATAATCCAGAAAATCTCCCGGTTGTTTTTCGCCTCGTCTATATTGCCGGTAGGTATTAACACCATAACTGTAAAGAGCTTGCATATCTGCACGATTGGCACTGGCTGAAACACCATACAATTTTACATCGACGGCCCCAAAATAAGTACGAGGAAGTTTCTGTTTTTGATTTGTGCGCCTGTACCAGAGGTTACTATCAGTATCAGATGCTAAGTTAATAATTGGCGATACTTTTCGCCTCGCCAATTCAAGGAACTGTTTGGACATGTGCTCTTCAACATCCATAACCCCCCAGTCATCACCATTAAAATTAACCCTGATATAATTATGACGTGGGCCAAGATTTCCGGCTGCCCGCATCCAGTGTTGATACAAATGATCAAATGGAATTTGACGGGATGTTGGCTTATGAAGTGAAAATTGATTAAACCCGAGTATGGTTTTACCATCTTTCAATTTTACCCGAAAGCTCCATCTATCGGCTCCGACCCGGTGATCATTGAAATCCCCCTTTAGCCGCATGGAAGCTTTATATGTTTCCCCTGCATACAGAATTTCAACAGGGTAAGTGCCTGGATTACGCAAGACTTTCTCATTAACGGAACGCGTACGATCCTGTTTAATCTTTTCCAAGTATTTGTATTTAATATCAATTTGTAAATCATCAAAACGAGCTGGAAATTCACCCCGAATCACAGCACCTGGAAGTCTGGTCAGAATTCCAGCCAGCTGACTGGCTGAAACTGGTTCAGCAAGATCAAGTTTTTTGGCAAGGAAGCTGTCAATAGCCACCATAAAATGACGTCTAATACTTCTATCAAATGTCAAATCAATGGAGGCAAGGCCTGCCGCCAGAAAGATAAAGACCATACAGTAAAACAGCCAACCGGATTTACGTTGTTTGAGCTTCACGAACGAAAACTCCTACTGTAGAGGCCGGGCCTCGTGTACCGTACAGACAATTCCCGGCGTAGGACGGGTGACAGATTTAACAAGCGCGTCAATATCCGTAATGTCCATGGCTTCGACTTTAAGGAACATAGATTTTTCCTGCTCACCATCGGTGTACTTTCGCAACTCGAGCGCACGAACATGGGGACCAACGCGTTCCAGGATATCCTTCATATTATCATCATGGCCGGTCCAGTCGATCAGCAGATTGTATTCATTTTCATGAGTAACATTCTTGCGTGATAGCCAAAAAACAATAAGCAGCAATATGGTTATAAAGACAATTGTTGTGACAAAAGCCTGCCCTGCTCCGTAACCAAGCCCAATGGCAATGGCCAAGAACAAATACACCAGTTCTTCTGGTTCCTTAATCGGCGTGCGGAAACGAATGACTGACAGTGCGCCAACAAGCCCCAAAGACAAAGCCAGAGATGATTTGACGACCATAATAACCAGGAAAGTAACCACCGCGAGGATAGGAATCACCGTGCCAATATGAAACTTGCCGGAAAGTGAGATTGATTTTCGCACATAAAGTGCGCGCAACAGAAATGCAGCGATTACACAAAACGCCAGATTAATAAACAGGTCAGTAATATTGACAGGAGTTACAGTGGGCAGAGTTAGTTGAATTTTGTCCATAATAAACCAGAGTTCTAATTGCAAAGCCTCAAGGTAATGAAACAAAAGATACTTCACAAGGATTTACGCGAAAATGTCATCCACCACATAAATCCGGCCAACTTCTTGCTGAATAGCGGCAATGACACCCAGAATATGACCCGTAACGCGATAGCACGGGATAACCACTGATATCAGTGGCGACTTCTCAATGCTTTGATCATGCTTCGTCATATTATCGGGTTCCGAGTTTCTCTATTAGTATCAACTCTATAGAGCCAGCTATTTTAAAAATCATTAAACCCTTTTTGGCACAACTTCACCAGAGATGAGTTTAGCTATTCTGAAAAGTGTGAAGATATAAAGAAAAATGGTGCCGCCTGGGTGATTTGAACACCCGACCCCCGCATTACGAATGCGATGCTCTACCAACTGAGCTAAGGCGGCTCCGGTCTTGGCTGTCGCATGAGTATAACACGGACAGGCGCATCATATATACTGACTGAAACGGTTTTACCAGAGTGTTTTTGCGTCTGCTATAAAGTTGCCTCAATCCTTTTATCATTGTGGCGGAATTGAAAACGATTCATCCGCCATGGTATTGCCAGCGGGTTTGATAAAGATCGGCGAGGCGGAAACCGGGCCTCCGGATTTCAGAATGATGGTGCCTGGTTGGAATTCTTTCGCATAAACCTCGGTATGAATTGTTGAGCGGCCCATAATATTAACTTTAATCGAAGTTTTCTCCCAACCTTCCAGATTATCTTCGTTATCCATAGATATCGCCCGATAAACTGTTAGAGGCTGTTTCGCCTCCAGCACGATATCCTCGTGATAATGCCTGGGGATTTGAACGACATACAAGCCGTTCAGGCGCGAATCCTGAACAGTATCGTAATAGTATCTGTTGGAAAAAACCGGGATATTCGCTTCATACCGCACGGCAAAAACCTTTCTCCATTCTTCTGGGGGGACGTGCGCAATGAAATCCCCT
>JABJOR010000366.1 GCA_018664265.1 Rhodospirillales bacterium | reverse complement strand
GTTAACCTTGCCTGCGGCAACACCTGTTTTTGCAGGCTCCTTGAGCATACGATCGGGCAGGGTGTCGTCAGCCTTGGTTAAGCCGGCTGCCAGATTAAATTGACGCTCCAAATTCCAGATGCGCTCTCCAGTTTCATTCAAGCGTTTCATGTCCCATGATCCGGGAAGCGCTGTATCCAGTTGTTTAACTAACATATCATCACCAATACCA
This sequence comes from Rhodospirillales bacterium, assembly GCA_018664265.1. Taxonomy (GTDB): domain Bacteria; phylum Pseudomonadota; class Alphaproteobacteria; order Rhodospirillales; family Casp-alpha2; genus JABJOR01. Next base: position 7,219 of record JABJOR010000366.1, on the reverse strand, counting down.
CCGCGTGAGAACATGCAAAGTCCCGTTGAATCAAACATGGCCATTCCATCTTGTGCCGTCTTTACCGATGGTGCGCGATTTTTTGTTGAAACGTCCGTGTAGTCTTCGGTCCAGGAGTTGCCTCGCAAATGACAGGCACCACGGTTGGAGGTAGCGTAAAGCAGTCCCATGCCCTGCATGGCACGAGGATCGTACCCTGCAAATTCTTGCCCTTTAACGGTCATGGATAATTCAGGATGGCCATATTTAGCACACAACAATTTTGAGCCTAAACCAAGCTCCACACCAAAGCCCTGAGCCGTGCCAGTGACTTTAACTGCCCAGCACAATGCTTCCGCTGATCCAAAGTTTAGCGCCATGCCGCCAGTTTCTTTTGTGGTGATGGCACCAATTTCAAAAAGCTCCATGGCGGCGCTTAATGTGGCACCAAAAGAAATCGGGTCCATGGAGTGCTCATTGCAAAGCATATTGGCGTAAGTGGCAGCTTCAATGTCGCTAACCCCGCACATGGGGCCAAGACCAAAGCCGGATTCGTATTCCAGACCACCTTCTGCACCAGTGTATTTATCGCCACTGTCTTTAATGCTGAAGTGGGCCGGGTCGAGTTTGGAAACACGGGCACACCCAATTGTGCAACCAAAGCAGGCCTTGTTGGTTAGCAGATTTGCTTTGCCATCGGATTTGCGTACGCGCTTCATGGCCGCCACGTTAATATCTTCTTCGCCTTCAAACTGAACATCCTGACAGTTGCGTGTTGGAAGGCTACCCCAGGACTGGTTGACGTCCATCATAACCATAGTGCCGGATGCGGCTTTGTTATTACGGTCCTGGCTTGCGTTCAATCTGGTTGATGCTATGCGTGTCGCTTCCAAAAAGGCCATCGGGTCTTTGACCTGAATGCCTTTGGTGCCACGAACAGCAATTGATTTAAGGTTTTTTGAGCCCATGACGGCACCGACACCGGAGCGCCCGGCGGCTCTGTCACGGTCATTTACAATGCAGGCATATTTCACACCGGTTTCGCCAGCGACACCGATTGAAGCAAGGCGAATATCATTGTTGCCATGGCGTGTGCGGATCAGGTCTTCTGTTTCCCAGACCGTCTTGTTCCAAATGAAACCTTCGGCTTCAAGAATTTCAACTTTGTCATTATTAATGGACAGATAAACCGGTTTTGGTGCGCGGCCTTCTAAGATAACCATATCCCAGCCAGCGAGTTTTAGTTCTGCGCCAAAAAATCCACCAGAGTTGGAGCACGCAATGGCGTGGGTTAGCGCGCCTTTGGTAACGGCAGCCCAACGGCTGCTGGTTGAAGCGGCTGTTCCGGTTAGAGGGCCCGTTGCAATAATCAACTTATTGCCGGGGGCTTCAGGATCAACTTTTGGGTCTATTTCTTCCATCAGGTATTTTGAGGCAAGTCCACGCAGCCCGATGTATTTTTCTGCCCATTCCATATTCAAAGGCTCGGAAGAGGATTTCATATTCGTAAGATCAACGCGGAGTATTTTACCTTGCCAAGCCATTATATATTTTTCCTGATAATTGGGCTCCATTTAGGAGCATGCGAGTTGGTATATAGTATTTTAATATAGCAAGTTCAATGAATTCAATGCCACTTATTGGGTACTTTTATTGATTTCCAGGCTGCGGTTTTGGGCTTTGTCCAGGGCGTCATGCCAACCGGATAGTCCGCCGTTTTTCTGTAAGGTTTCCAAAGCCAGTTTGGTCAATGTCCCCGGAGATGCATATTCATTGATCATATGATCAAAGCTATTTTCCGGGTGCTCCAGAACCATACCACCAGTTGCCCGCAGCGCACTTGCTGCCAGATTGCGGGCCATGGTGGGCTCCAACCCGTTTTGTTCAAACCAGTCAGCAACACTGGCGATCCCGGCGTGAAATACGCTGAAAACAACGCCCTGAATGCTAGCCAGCTCAAAAGTTTTCTCATTATCCAGAGCGTAAACAGGCCCCATCATTTCCAGAAGTGTTCGCGCCGTTGAGTTTTCTGGATACAGGCACGTTGGGCTTTCGCCAATTTCTGCGGCTGTAACGGGCAGGCTGCGAATGGCGGTTGCCGGGCTTACGGCTCGCTCAATTCCGGGAAGTGCCACTCCGGCTGCGACCGATATGGCTGTTTGATCGGCGCGCCAGGGCAAACCCGAAATGGCTTCCAGTAAGTCGGGGGGACGAGTGGCGAGCAAAACAACATCACATTGCTCCACCAAAGTTTCATTGCTTTTGGCTATTTCAAGATCATAAGTTTCAGAAAGGTGTTGGGCCACGATGGCTCCACGCGGCGACAGGATGATTTCTGGTCTGTCATCGTGGCGCATCATTCCTTTGACCATATAACTTGCGAGATGGCCTACGCCCAGGATGCCGACTTTCTGTTTCATGTAAGTGCCTTTCTTTCTATGCTTCTTATCATTTCTTCAATGGTGGTACATGGGGTGACACCGTTGTTTTCGATTTCTTTGCTAACATCAACGGGTAAGCTGGAATTGCTGTCCTCGGGGATTTGGTTGAGCTTTCCACCTATATAAACCGAGATTGACGCATTTTGTTCTTTCAAATGGGAGGTAAGCTTTGTGGTGAAACTCAGCGCAACGCCATTGTAGGTGCTCAAAGCTATGGCATGGGCTCCTGATTTCACAGCAAAATCGGCTAGCTTGTCCGGGTCTGTGCTGACACCACCATCCAGAATGGTAACATTAAGGCCGCGAAGCACACTTTCCATAACGAGTTTGCCATATTCATGGACATCGGTCGTTGCGACACAGATTGAAAGTTTGGCATTTGAAATGGTTTCAGCAATCGCTCCAAGGTTATCCAGAATACTGCGTGCGGCGCTATCAAGCTCCTGAATAACCGGGGTCTGAACAACAGGGTGACGTTTGTTTGGAATGCTGTCATCTGGCTCTCCTGGGCCATAAAGGATTTCTAATCTTCTTGCCCCAACACGCTTCAATCCCAGCAACATTTCAATGGCGTTGTTGGTGTCGATACCTCGATTTTCAAAAGCACTCATGACGTTTTTAAAAAACGTATAGGCTCCGTCTATCAGGCTATCGATAACAGGGTCGGTTATATCGGGGTTTATAAATGTTGTAACAGGTTCGCTTCTTCGGATTAACTCATTGGCAAACAGGCTGGCGTCAATAATCTCGTTCACGTCAGGTATGCGTAGGGCTTCCGTTACCGGAACCGGATTGATGGCATGTCCGGTGTGCTCATAACGCAGAGCCGCTATGTCGATATTCAGGTATGAAGCGAGGGCTGCATAATTGCTGGCAATATCCGCTCCATAAGATGTTGTGTTGCCATAAATCATCGTGCCGGGGGATTTTTGAATTCTGGCGAGTGCCCGTTGAAATGCCCACCGGGTTACAGGATCAGAAAACGTATGTCCGAAACAATGACCAATCTGGCACCCCATTAAATCTGTGACGATATATTGCTCTAATAAAACGGCACCAAGTGCGCAGGATAGATCACTGAACAAGGCGGCAAACCCGTCATCAAGATTAGAGTGTATGAGAATATCGACGGGTTGATTGGCGCATAATGCCAGAGCAGAAACTGTTGCCTGCGTACTGGCGAGATCATCATTCCAGTCAGGCAGGCGAAAGGTAAAGTATTGCCCGATGTTTCCAATAGCTGTTGAGCCTGCACTGAGAGCAGCAACGGTGTTTTCAAGGGCAGCTGGCATACCCAGAACAAAGTCTCCAAAATGCGGAGCCACGGGTGCCGCTGATGTCAGGTGCTGGTATTGTTCTACATCCTTGAGGATCAAGCCCGTTCCTTTGGGGCGGCCTTTGCGCTGACTTGCGGGATACCCCATGGACCAGTCCAGACAAATTCCATAACGATCTACTCGTCCACCTTTTGTCGTTATGCTGTCGTGAATTTCAGCATAGGCTTGTCGGGTTTTTTCGAAATTACGATAACCGATCTGAGCATGAACCATGATTTCCTGTTTTGACATGCAGCGTTTCTTGAATGTGATTTCGCTATCAACATCATAATGAGTGAGAAAAGGGTTGCGGGCGACTTGAACTGTACGGGCCTTTGCTATGCCCGTATCCAAAGCGGAATTTACGTCAAGAGTCTCGCCATCCGGGAAGATGCCCGTGCGTGACCAGTTGTCATCAAATGCGCGCATATTGCTCTCTTAGTTTTTGATTAGACACCCAAGAATTCCTTATTCCTGAGGCGTGTGCAAGAGGCATAAAAAACATGGTTAATTTTTTAAAGATTTTGTTAACCAAGTTCTGTGTTCAATAGAGTACGGCAAAATGATTTGTCGGACTTTGTAACAATATAACTGAAAATGTGACGGTTCACGAGCGTACATACGCTATTAAACAGGAGTTAGAACCATGCAGATCAATTATGATGTACCTGAGGAATTCCAGGAACTACTCAATGCAGAATTGGGTAAGGCCGCTGGAGCCATGGAGCTTTCCGGTGATCGTTCCGCAATGGGTATCCGGGCCATTGATGTTCTGGGCAATGATATCAGCCTTGATGATTCAATTCTCGATCTTGATGAAATCTACTGATCAAGACACAAATTAATATCAGATGAGCTGAATTTGCTCGTCTTCGATAGCTTCTGCAGCGGCAATGGCAGCCATGTTGACAATGCCGCGCGCGGTAACTGACGCAGTTAAAATATGGGCAGGTTTGGCAGCCCCAATCAGAATGGGGCCGATCACTAGTCCGTCAGCAATTTTTTTGACCATCGAAAATGCGATATGCGCCGCGTCCTGATCCGGCATGATGAACAGGTTTGCAACCCCTTTGAGGTTTGAATTGGGGAACATGCGTTCGCGTAGCTCATCATCCAGCGCATTATCGGCATGCATTTCGCCATCAACCATCAAGTCAGGATAATTTTCGCGTAAAATCTTAGCGGCTTTACGAACTTTCTGTGCTGTATCCGAATTTTCCGAGCCAAAATTTGAATGTGACAGCAGTGCAATCTTCGGGGTTATCCCAAAGCGGCGAATTTCGTGGGCAGCAATAAGGGTCATTTCAACAAGATCATCTGCACTGGGATCAAGTGTCACGTGGGTGTCGCTGAAGAAGAATGTTCCTTTTGGCAGGACAAGGGAATTCATGCTGTAGATATTATGGACACCTTTGGCTTTACCGATAATCGTTTGTACGTATCTCAGGTGCCAATCAAATCGCCCGTGAATGCCACAAATCATAGCGTCGGCTTCACCTTGAGCTACCATGCACGCGGCAATAACCGTATTGTTGGTACGCATGATAGTTCTGGCTGCATCCGGCGCTATACCGGTGCGTTCTGAAATATTGTGGAAGAATTTGCAGTATTGATCATAACGAGGATCATTTTCCGGGTTACAGATTTCGAAATCCTGGCCGACCTTCAGGCGCAGACCAAAGTGTCCAATGCGTCGGGCAATAATCTCTGGACGACCAACCAGAATAGGGCGTCCGATTTCATCATCGACAATAACACGAACAGCCCTTAAAACGCGCTCGTCCTCACCTTCTGCAAAAACAATTCGTTTTTCTGAGCCGCGAACACGCTCAAATATAGGCTTCATAACCATGCCGGAGCGGAAGACAAAGCGGTCAAGTTTTTCAAGGTAGACATCGAAGTCTTCAATCGGTCTGGTTGCGACACCACTATCCATGGCGGCTTTCGCAACAGCCGGTGCGATGTGGGTAATCAACCTGGGATCGAACGGCTTTGGAATAAGGTATTCCGGACCAAACAAGAGCTTTTCGCCTGTGTAAGCCTTAGCGACAACTTCCGAGCTTTCGGCCGTAGCCAGATCAGCGATGGCATTAACGGCAGCCAATTTCATTTCTTCATTAATGGTTGTCGCGCCTACATCCAGGGCGCCCCTGAAGATAAACGGAAAGCACAGAACATTATTAACCTGATTGGGGAAATCTGAACGTCCCGTCGCAATAACGGCGTCCGGACGGGCTTCGCGGGCCTCATTGGGCATGATCTCCGGTGTAGGATTGGCAAGAGCCAATATCAGTGGCTTGTCAGCCATCTTCATGAGCATTTCGGGTTTCAGGATTCCCCCTGCAGAAAGACCAAGGAAAATGTCGGCGCCCTCGATGACTTCATCCAGTTTCCGTGCCTTGGTGTCTTGAGCGTAAACATCCTTATGGGGGTTCATTTCCTCCACGCGACCTTTGTAGACCACCCCGGCAATATCGACGAGGGTCACGTTTTCGGGCTTTAATCCCATACGGACCATCAGATTGAGACAGGCAATTCCGGCCGCGCCGCCGCCAGTAGAAACCACTTTGACATCTTCGATATTTTTTTCAACAACTCTGAGGCCATTTAAAACAGCCGCACTGACAACAATTGCTGTGCCGTGTTGGTCATCGTGAAAGACCGGGATACCCATTTTCTCGCGGCATTTTTGCTCAACAATGAAACAATCCGGTGCCTTGATGTCTTCCAGATTGACCGCGCCGAAGGTAGGCTCCAGCGCTATTACGATATCGGCCAGCTTTTCCGGGTCTTGTTCATTGATTTCAATGTCAAAAACATCAATATCGGCAAACTGTTTAAACAGAACAGCTTTGCCTTCCATAACTGGTTTTGAGGCAAGTGGCCCAATAGATCCAAGGCCCAGAACGGCGGTTCCGTTGGTGATTACGGCAACCAGGTTTCCTCGATTTGTCAGATTACGGGCCTCAACAGGGTTTTCTTCAATGGCTTCACAGGCAAAGGCGACGCCCGGTGAATAGGCCAGTGCCAAATCACGCTGGTTGCCCAGTGGTTTGGTTGCCGCCACTTTCACCTTGCCCGGATGCGGATATCGGTGATAGTGCAGTGCCATATCTTTCAGGGTTTCTTGATCAGCCATCTTTTTTTCCTGTATAAGTATGAGTTCAAACCGTAACTATGAGTATCGTCCGATGAATAGGGTGCTGTCCAGCCAGAGACTTAAAATACCACCAGTAATTGGCCATCGGGGGGCTTGTGGATATGCGCCTGAAAACACGGCTTCAGCGTTTCAGGCCGCTGCTTCTCTTGGCATTTCCTGTGTAGAATTTGATGTAAAGCTAAGTGCAGACGGAAAGCCCGTGGTCATTCACGATGATACGGTTGATAGAACAACCTCGGGGCAGGGGGCAGTTGGCGCGCTTTCATTGACGGAACTTCAAAGACTTGATGCTGGAAGTTGGTTTGGTGCAGAGCACAGTGGCG
>JABJOR010000365.1 GCA_018664265.1 Rhodospirillales bacterium | reverse complement strand
TGCGGCCAGCACGGCAGTCGTGCCACCCATCATCATGGCGAGCAGGGAAATCACGAGTAGCACTGAGCGCATGGCTATATCCTCCTGGTGCCATTAAAGCGCGAGAAGTGGGCGATGGTAAGAAAATCTAAATGGTGAGCAAATTGGTGGGTAAAGTTTATTGTAAAAATAATTTATCTTTTATATCAATTAGTTAAGCCGAACCAGTGGCGGACAGGGAGGGATTCGAACCCTCGGTACCCAATTAAAGGTACGGCGGATTAGCAATCCACTGGTTTCAGCCACTCACCCACCTGTCCTTATATGTATCTTCCTGCACCCTGCGGGGAGCAGACGCCTTATCTACTCACTCCTGGCGGCTTCGTCAATGCACTGAATCATCTAAATATCATCAATTCTTGCTCTATCCAGCTATTCGATCGGTTTGGCGATGCTATAGGACACAATACCACCTGTCAGGCGCTTTAAATCCCCGACAGTTACCGGAAAAATACAATGCGGGTGGCCTGCTGCTGCGTAGACTGTCTCAAACCGCTTCAGACTGTGATCAATAACCAAAGGCATGGGGTTATTTGACGCTACCGGAGCAACACCGCCAATTGAGAACCCCGTGACGTTTTTGACCTCATCTGCTTCTGGGCGACGTGCATTCCCCTCCATATTCAATGCCCGGGCAAGAGATTCCGGTACACAGTGATGATCACCAGCGACGAGGGCCATAACCATAGTTTCGCCAATCATAAAGGTTAGTGATTTAACGATAGAACCAAGCTCAGTACCGACAGAATTGGCGGCGTCCTGTGCACTGCGTGCCGTATCATCGAGTTCAATAACCCGATCGCCATATCCTACATCGAGCAAAAACTGACGCACCCGTCGCACAGGCTCCTTTTCCAGATACCCACCTTTAACTTCAAGTTCCGCCATATTACACCTTAACTTCGTTCATTTACGCTACAGGAGGCACATTAAAGCCACGCTGAACGGCTGGTCGTTCACTAATACCTTGCATCCAGTTCCAGACATTCGGGAACCGGTCAGCTAAATCTATTTCATGCCATTCCCAACGCATAGCCCACGGATATGTTGCTACATCGGCTAATGAGTAGTCTTGTCCTGCCAAATATGGGACCTCTGCAAGACGTTTGTCCATCACACCATAAAGACGATGTGTTTCGGTTCGGTAACGATCCTTGGCATAGGGTACATCTTCTTTTGCAAAACGCAGGAAATGATGAGCCTGACCAAAAAAAGGCCCTACACCACCCATTTGGAACATCAACCACTGCATAACATCTAATCGGGTTCTTGGCTCAGACGGTAATAATGCACTACCTGTTTTTTCCGCCAGATAAATCAAAATTGCACCAGATTCGAAAATTGAAATAGGCTCGCCATCCGGGCCTTCAGGATCAACGATGGCTGGAATTTTGTTATTCGGGCTAATTTTAATAAATTCCGGTGCAAATTGTTCATCCGCACCGATATCAATGGTGTGCAGATTATAAGGCAGCCCAACTTCTTCAAGCATGATGGATGCCTTGCGGCCATTGGGAGTGGACCATGTATAGAGATCAATCATAATTTTCCCCGCTCCAGATAAGTATTTGTATTCACCATAATTAGGCTATTGTATGTACATTGACCAGTGGATAGAGTTTACCAACTGTCATCGTATGCAGTGAGGGAACGTATGGCTTCGCAAAAAACCAAGCAGGATGTAAGACAAGAATGGCTTGGCATGACCAAGGAAGAACTTGTTGACCATATATTATCCCTGGAAAACGAAATATCGCTCTTTCAGGAAGCTGAGGCTATTGCCCATATTGGGCATTGGAAATGGGATCTTTTGAATGAAAGAATGGTCTCGTGTTCTGAAGAATATGCACAGATACTGGGCAGAACGGTAGATGAAGTCCTCATTCTTGAATCTTCACTCGAAGGGGACATTTCTGATATCCACCCTGATGATGTAGACAAATATCTTAAGGCTATTGATCTATTTGAAAACAGTGCTGATAAAAAACAGTTCAATCTTGAATTTCGCATCATGGCTAAAGATGGGTCATACAAGATAGTCCATGAACGTGCAGACTTAATTCATGATGAAAATGGAGAGCCCATTAGCTCATACGGAATCTTACGTGATATTACTGAACGTAAGAAAATCCAAACTGCATTAGAAGATAGTGAAAACCAATTAAAGTTACAGGTCGCTGAACTAAACGATCAAAAAGCACGTTTGGAAGTCCAGGCTAGTGAAATGACAGAATTGGCAGAAGATATCTCCTATGCTCACAATGAGTTAGAAAAATTAAATTCCCAAAAAGACAAATTCTTTGCCATCATTGCCCATGATCTAAAAAGCCCGTTTAATGCCCTGCTAGGGTTTTCACAAATGCCGTCTACGCAGGCTGCTGTTCTTAGCCGTGACCAAATTACCGAGTACGGATCACTGGTTTACCGTTCAGCCGATCAAGCATATAAATTGCTGTAAGATCTTCTGGAGTGGTCGCGCCTGCAATTGGACAGAATGGAGTTCGCCCCGGAAACCATAAATATTGCAGACTTGCTTGATGCCAATCTCGTTCGGTTTGATCCCGTCGCGCAAGCCAAGAATATATCCATAGAAACCAATTCAAATATTGCAGCAGCAGTCCTCGCCGACAGCAGGATGATTGATACTGTTCTTCGCAACCTGATCAGCAATTCCATAAAATTTACGGAATCGGGCGGCCAAATATCATTGAACGTCATCACTTATGAGGGTTCAGTCAAAGTCAGCATAACTGACTCGGGAGTAGGAATGTCTCCAGAGAAGGCTAACAACCTGTTTGATTTAGGTGTAAAAACATCAACTACGGGAACAGATGGCGAAAGCGGCACAGGGCTAGGATTAC
>JABJOR010000364.1 GCA_018664265.1 Rhodospirillales bacterium | reverse complement strand
TTGGTAGAGCGATGGTCTCCAAAACCATAGGTCCCGGGTTCGAGTCCTGGTGCCCCTGCCAAGAATAAATTTGCTGGTTTCGTCAATAAAAGTATTGGCAATGCCGGTTTGTACGGTTAAAGAAGCCGGAATTCGGTTACATAACAGAACCAGATAGAGACATATAAAGAAAATGGCTAACACAAGTCCTGCACAGTTTGTAAAGGAAGTCCGTCAGGAAGCCCGTAAGGTTGCCTGGCCGAACCGTAAGGAAACCGGCATTTCTACTGCTATGGTTTTTGTTATGGTGATCATCTCTGCGATTTTCTTTTTATTGGTCGATCAAGTTCTGTCATTTGGTGTTAAAGCCATTTTCGGTCTTGGAGGTTGATCATGTCAGCCAGATGGTACGTTATTCACGCTTATTCAGGCTTTGAAAAAAAGGTTGCTCAGTCAATCGAAGAGCAGGCTCGTCAGAACGGCATGGAAGATATGTTCGAACGTGTTCTTGTTCCGACAGAAGAAGTTATTGAAATGCGTCGCGGTGCCAAGGTGTCTGCTGAACGCAAATTCTTCCCAGGTTATGTTTTGGCCAAGATGGTCATGACAGACGAGTCATGGCATTTGGTAAAGAATACACCAAAAGTTACAGGTTTCCTCGGTGGTCAGGGACGTCCGTCTCCGATTTCAGAAGAAGAAGCCCAGAATATTTTGCAACAGGTAGAGCAGGGCGTTGATCGTCCAAAACCATCTGTCACGTTCGAAGTTGGTGAACAGGTCCGTGTTTGTGATGGTCCGTTTAACTCCTTTAACGGTAACGTTGAAGAAGTTGATGAAGAACGCGCTCGCCTTAAAGTCGCGGTATCGATCTTTGGTCGTGCGACACCTGTTGAACTTGAATACAGTCAGGTCGAAAAACTTTAATTTCTACTGACTGAATACCGTGTGGGAGGCTAGCCATAGCCGGACCACGCACTCAGAACCCCGGACTTTTAAGTAGGTCTGGATATGTGATACCGGATTTATCCGGTTGTTAATGATCACCAGGCTTTGTCCGGGTGATATGTAATTTGAAACTGAGGATACAATGGCAAAGAAGATTTCTAGCTATATTAAGCTACAGGTGCCAGCGGGTGCTGCTAATCCGTCACCTCCAATCGGCCCGGCTCTCGGTCAGGCTGGATTGAACATCATGGAATTCTGCAAGGCATTTAATGCACAGACGCAGAACATGGAACAAGGCATGCCGATTCCGGTGGTTATTACTGCCTATGGGGATCGCACATTCAGCTTTATTACGAAGACCCCGCCAGCCAGCTTCTTCCTGAAGAAAGCTGCCAAGATCGCTAAAGGCGTCAGCAACCCAAGTCGTGAAACGAACGGCAAGGTTACCATGGCTCAAGTCCGTGAAATTGCTGAAGCTAAAATGGTGGATTTGAATACCAAGGATGTTGATCAGGCTGCAAAGATGATTTGTGGCACTGCACGTTCCATGGGTATCGAAGTGACGGGAGTATAATCGATGGCTAAACCAGGAAAACGTATGCGTAATGCATCTGAAAAGATCGAAGCGCACACTCAATATGACCTGACCTCTGCTGTAAAGCTGGTCAAGGGCAATGCAACATGTAAATTCGATGAAACAATTGATCTTGCTGTTAAACTTGGTGTTGATCCCCGTCACGCTGACCAGATGGTCCGTGGCGTTGTTGCTTTGCCAAACGGCACAGGTAAAACCTTGAAAATTGCTGTGTTTGCTAAGGGCGATAAAGTTGCAGAAGCTGAAGAAGCTGGTGCAGATTTTGTTGGCGCTGAAGAACTTGCAGAGCAAATCCAGAAAGGCACCATCGAATTTGATCGTTGTATCGCAACCCCTGACATGATGGCTGTTGTTGGTCGTCTTGGTAAGGTTCTTGGCCCTCGTGGCCTGATGCCAAATCCAAAGCTTGGCACGGTTACCATGGATATCAAAGGCGCTATTGATGCTGCCAAAGCGGGTCAGATTGAATTTCGCGTAGAAAAAGCTGGCATCATTCATGCTGGCGTTGGCAAAGCCAGCTTCACCGAAGCCCAGATTGAAGAAAATGTATCGGCTGTTCTTGGTGCACTAAGCCGTGCAAAACCAAGCGGCATAAAAGGTACATACATGCAAAGCGTTAGCCTGAGCTCAACCATGGGCCCTGGTGTGCGTATCAATATGGCAGAATCAGCTTCATAAAGCTGTTTTTGTCATAAGGAATGTTTCATTTAAGCCATTTATGGCTTGAGTGAAAATAGAAGGCGGATTTTCCGTCTTCGTCCTGTCCCAGACTGTAGGTGTTTTTGAGGTATTTATAGCTCAAAAGCTTAATGGAAGTTCCTCCTGCATAGACAGTGTTGATCCATTTTTACGGTTTTATTACCGATTAAATGGCTTGAACTGTTGCACTGGACAGGCGAGTAGGTCCCCAAGGAACCTTTTGGTTCTGAATAGGGGGCCAGAGTGCAATCTTTTGGTCGTCATTTTGAGGGCCAAAAATTGAAAGAAACTGGAGACGATAGTGGATAGAGTAGCCAAGGAAGAACTGGTCTCTGAACTGCATGACGTTTTCGAAGAGAACTCAACAGTGGTTATCACCCATTACTCGGGTATGACCGTTGACGATATGACGGATCTTCGAGGAAAAATGCGGGATGCAGGTGCTAGCTTCAAGGTCACCAAAAATCGTCTCACGCGTCTTGCTCTGGCAGGTACGAAGTTTGAAGGATTGACGGACATGTTCGTTGGTCCTACGGCCATTGCGTGTTCGGAAGATCCGGTCGCAGCGGCTAAAGTGGTTGCAGAATATGCAAAAACCAACAAGAAACTTATTCTTGTTGGTGGTTGTATGGATGACAAGATTCTAGACGTCGAAGGCGTCAAGGTTCTCGCTTCCATGCCATCACTTGATGAACTTCGTGGAAAACTCGTCGGTCTTCTTAGTGCTCCTGCTACAAAAATTGCAGGTGTACTACAAGCCCCGGCTGGTCAAGTTGCCCGTGTCATTTCGGCACGAAGCAAACAGAGTGAAGCTGCGTGAGTCGCTATTACAGTTACAACTTAGGTTCAAGCCTATACTAGGAGATATATAACATGGCTGATTTGGAAAAAATTGCCGAAGAACTTTCTGCCCTTACCGTTATGGAAGCAGCTGAACTTTCCAGCTTGCTTGAAGAAAAATGGGGTGTATCTGCTGCTGCACCAGTGGCTGTTGCTGCTGTTGCAGGTGGTGGCGAAGCTGCTGCTGCTGAAGAAAAAGATGAATTTGATGTTATTCTTGCTGCCATTGGCGAAAAGAAAATTAACGTCATTAAAGAAGTTCGCACAATCACCGGTCTTGGTCTGAAAGAAGCCAAAGAACTGGTAGAATCTGCTCCTAAGGCCGTCAAAGAAGGCGCCAAGAAGGAAGAAGCAGAAGAACTGAAAAAGAAACTTGAAGAAGCCGGCGCAACCGTCGAACTCAAGTAATTTTATTGCGTTGTCCGGGAGCATCTGTATGGTGCTCCCGGCAGCTCATTTATATTTGTTATTTTATTTATAAGGTGCGTACTGATTAGTACGTACTTTCTGTATACCGCAGCATTCATTCGTATTGGCTTTACCGCAGCCGGGAAACATGAATGTGAACGTGGCATAAAGCTCTTTTATTCAGGGTTTTGTGCCGAAATGAGGATCAAGCTAATCCGGTAGCGGTGACCGGGGCGGATTGGTTCTTTTAAGGCGGAAATCGAGGACTATTCATGACAAGCTCACTTTCGGGTCGCAGACGCATCCGTAAAGACTTTGGTCGACTCAAAACCATTGCTAAAATGCCCAACCTTATTGAGGTTCAGCGTGCTTCCTATGAACAATTTCTACAGCGTGACATCCCTGTAGCAGAACGGACAGAAACAGGGCTTCAGGAAGTCTTTCGTTCTGTTTTCCCGATTCAGGATTTTTCTGAACACGGAACGCTGGAATATGTCAGCTATGAATTTGAAGAACCAAAATATGACGTTGAGGAATGCCAGCAACGCGGCATGACCTATGGCGCACCTTTAAAGGTGACCCTACGTCTGGTTGTTTGGGATGTAGATGAGGAAACTGGCGCACGTTCAATTCGTGACATCAAGGAACAGGACGTGTTCATGGGCGATATGCCTTTGATGACGGACAAAGGGACCTTTGTTGTTAATGGTACCGAGCGTGTTATTGTCTCTCAGATGCACCGTTCTCCTGGTGTGTTCTTTGATCATGACAAAGGTAAAACCCACGCTTCCGGTAAATTCCTGTTTGCCGCTCGTGTTATTCCTTACCGTGGCTCCTGGCTCGATTTTGAATTTGATGCCAAGGATCTGGTTTTTGTTCGTATTGATCGCCGTCGTAAACTGCCAGTAACAACACTGCTTATGGCTCTAGATAGTCAGGCAACACACGATCTGCGCATCAAACGTGCCAAGACAGATAAAGAACTTGATCTGTCAGAAATCACCGGAAATTCTCCAGAAGATATCCTTGATTACTACTACAAGAAGGTTGTGTTCGAGCGCACCAAGCGTGGTTGGAAAACAGAATTCCTGCCAGATCGTCTGCGGGGCGTTAAATTGGCCGCAGATCTTGTGAATGCCAAAACGGGTCGTGTTGTTGCCGAATCCGGCTCCAAGTTGACACCGCGTTCGCTCAAACAGCTTGTCGAAAAAGGCATGTCAGAGCAGTTGGTGATGGAAGAAGATTTGATCGGTCGTTATGCCGCAAATGATATCATTGACGAAAAAACCGGTGTTATTTATATCGAAGCTGGTGGCGAAGTCACCGAAGAAATTCTCGTAACCTTGAATGATGCCGGAATTGATGAGCTTGTTACTCTGGCAATTGATCATATCAACGTCGGGCCTTATCTTCGCAACACACTGGCTGTTGATAAAAACACCAGCCGTGAAGAAGCTCTGATTGATATTTACCGTGTCATGCGTCCAGGCGAGCCGCCAACGCTTGAAACGGCTGAAGCTCTGTTCAAGAGCTTGTTCTTTGATGCCGAACGTTATGATTTGTCTGCTGTTGGTCGCGTTAAAATGAACGCCCGTCTTGCCTATGAAGACATGGATGACAGCATTCGTGTTCTGCGTCGCCGTGATATCATGGAAGTGGTTCGCACACTGGTCGAACTAAAAGATGGCCGTGGCGAAATTGATGATATTGATCATCTCGGCAACCGTCGTGTTCGTTCTGTTGGCGAACTGATGGAAAATCAGTACCGCGTTGGTTTGCTGCGTATGGAACGTGCCATTCGTGAACGTATGAGCTCTGTCGATATTGATACGGTCATGCCGCATGATCTTATTAATGCAAAACCTGCCGCTGCTGCTGTACGTGAGTTCTTTGGCTCATCTCAGCTTTCACAGTTCATGGATCAGACAAACCCGCTCAGCGAAATCACGCACAAGCGTCGTCTTTCAGCATTGGGACCAGGTGGTTTGACCCGTGAACGTGCCGGTTTTGAGGTTCGTGACGTGCATCCAACGCATTACGGTCGTATCTGTCCGATTGAAACCCCTGAAGGCCCGAATATTGGTCTGATTAACTCCCTTGCTACGTTCTCGCGCGTTAACAAGTATGGCTTTATTGAAACACCATACCTGAAAGTTAACAAAGCCATCGTATCGGACGAAGTTGTTTACCTTTCCGCTATTGAAGAAGGCCGCTACACCATTGCTCAGGCGAATGCCGTAGTTTCGAGCAAAGGCAGCTTTGAAGAAGATCTGGTCAGTTGTCGTAAGGCGGGTGACTTCATGATGACTTTGCCTTCTGAAATCGATTTTATCGATGTCTCTCCGAAACAGCTGGTTTCTGTTGCAACGGCACTTATTCCGTTCCTCGAAAACGATGATGCAAACCGTGCCTTAATGGGCTCGAACATGATGCGTCAGGCTGTTCCGCTGTTGGTGAACGAAACACCAATGGTTGGTACTGGTATGGAAGCCGCAGTTGCCCGTGATTCAAGGGCAACAATTGTCGCTCGACGTACCGGTGTTGTGGATCAGGTTGATGCGACACGTATCGTTATTAACGCGACGGATGAAACATCCAGCTCCGAAGTCGGTGTTGATATCTTCAACCTGCAAAAATTCCAGCGTTCCAACCAGAACACCTACCTGCATCAGCGTCCGCTGGTTAAAGTTGGTGATCAGGTTGAAGTTGGCGATACCATTGCAGATGGCCCGTCTACTGATCTTGGTGAACTGGCTCTTGGCCGTAACGTGCTTTGTGCGTTTATGCCATGGAACGGTTACAACTTCGAAGATTCCATTCTGATTTCCGAACGTATTGTGCGCGATGACGTGTTTACCTCAATTCACATTGAGGAATTCGAAGTTATGGCCCGTGATACCAAACTCGGTCAGGAAGAAATCACCCGTGATATTCCAAACGTCGGTGAAGAAGCCCTCAAAAACCTGGATGAAGCCGGTATTGTTTACATCGGTGCAGAAGTGAAACCGGGTGACGTTCTGGTCGGTAAGGTAACGCCAAAGGGTGAAAGCCCAATGACGCCTGAAGAAAAACTTCTTCGTGCGATCTTTGGTGAAAAAGCTTCTGATGTACGTGATACGTCACTGCGTCTGCCACCGGGTGTTGCCGGAACCATCATTGAGGTCCGTGTGTTCTCACGTCGTGGTGTTGATAAAGATGAACGTGCTCTTGCAATTGAACGCGCTGAAATCGAACGTCTTGCAAAAGATCGTGATGATGAACGCTCAATTCTGGAACGCAGTTTCCATCAGCGTCTGCAAATCCTGTTGTTGAACAAGAAAGCAGCCAGCGGTCCTAAAGGTCTGGAAGATGGTACTCGTATTACCGAGGAAGTTCTTTCCAACTACACCCCGGGCCAGATGGCACAGGTTGTAGTTGCCAATGATCGCGTCATGAAAGACGTTGAAGCTCTGAAAACCCAGTTTGAAGAAAGTATTGCCCGTTTGCAGGCTCGCTTCGATAACAAGGTTGATAAACTCCAGCGCGGTGATGATCTAAGCCCTGGCGTC